>JBFIJS010000137.1:0-8359 GCA_041600595.1 Saprospiraceae bacterium
AAAAATGAAAGACGGTCAGCTGCCCGGATGCTCCGTACCTTGAAAATGGCAGTGAACAGGCTGACGTGAGAGCACCTATATATTAAGAAAGGGAACGGGCCGATATTGAACCCAGGAACTACCATTTTTCAGGATTTTTCCCCTAAAAAAGTCCGGAGGAACAAACCGCAGTGTCATTTATTTATAGCGATCATCAGACTGCCCCACTTTTTACAATTAAATTTTGCTACACAGCAATGAAGAAAGCACTACTTATTCTAACTGGACTATTCATTTCTTTTTTCGCCGTTGCCCAGGGCGAAATGAACAACCTTGCCCTGGAACCCAACCCTTTTCTCTGCAAACCCGGGGTCACCAATAAATCGCCCGGGAAAGGATTGATGGTCGATTACAACTACAACCCCGAGTTCCGGATGCGGCCGACCAACGCCGAGCAACCCAGCGAAGTGGAAGCCAATCAGCGTTTTACTTCGAAAATCAAAATCCCGGTCATTCATGGTAGCCGGGTGAAATTTTTGCTTGGCTTCAAATACGCCTTTGAAAGATACAATTTTGAAAATATCAACCCCGAAAATTACAGCCTCTTCCAACGAATGAACGAGGCGACCCTTAAAGACGTCGAATCTGCCGCTTATCTGATCGTGCCCATCAATCATAAATATTACACCTCATTTCGGGTGAGCGCTTCGTTCCGGGGCGATTACGACGGCTTTCTCAACACCCACAACGATTACGCAACCTACCGCGCCGCTGGTATTTTCGGCATCAAAAAAAGAGATGACCTGGAATATGGTTTCGGACTTTATTTTTCGAAAAATATCCGCCGTACCATTGCCTATCCTTTTGGCTTTCTCAACTGGACTTTCAACGACAAGTGGGGACTGGAGGCAGCCATCCCGGTAAGTATTAAGCTCCGTCGCAACCTCAACGACCGCAATCTGCTGCTGTTTGGAACTGATTTTTCCAGTCAGAATTACACCCTGCATGTGAACGAAATTTCCACGGTGGGCCCAACGACTCCGCTTACCTATCTGTACCGGCGGCAATCCCTGGAAATGTCAGCCAGCTGGATGAAGAAATTTTCGGGCTGGACGTGGATGCAATATAAGATCGGTTATTCTTTCAATATCAACTCCGATGCCTTTGACCTGACCGATAACCTGGAGTACGACCTCCGCCCAACGGGTTGTATCGTCGGATCGGTTACCTTTTTCCTTTCTCCACCCAAGAAGTTGATGAAGTAAGTGCCTGGCAATGAACAGCTTGTAGTGGTCTCGCCAGGCTAAAAAAGGGGCGTCCGTTGTTTGGGCAGTCTCCGTCACGGAGTGAATGGGCTGGTCGTTCCGGCCGGAACCCATGAAGGCTTGCTTTATTTTCCAGTATATTTCGCCATGTACCTGGCAACGTACTTTCCGATCACATCAAATTCAAGGTTGATGGTGTCGCCTTTTTTTATTTGGCCAAAATTGGTGTGTTCGTAGGTGTAAGGAATAATGGCCACCGAAAAACGTGCCTTGTCGCCCGGGTCTTCTGCGGGTTTTACCACCGTCAGGCTTACACCGTTGACGCAGACCGAACCTTTATCGACCAACAAGTATTCCGGTTGGAAATCGTAGGCAAAGTGGAAGTACCAACTACCGTCTTTTTCCTCCACTCCCGTACAAATGCCGGTCGCATCGACGTGGCCCTGCACCATGTGGCCATCGAGGCGGGCATTGGTTTTCATTGCCCTTTCGAGGTTGACCGGGTCGCCGGTGCGGAGTTGGCCCAGATTGCTGCGGACAAGCGTTTCTTCAATGGCTGTTACCGTGTGGGTGTCGCCGGCAAGCGCTACCACCGTCAGGCAAACGCCGTTGTGGGATACGCTCTGGTCTATTTTGAGCTCGCTGGAAATGGACGACCGGACCGTAAAGTGGACATTGGAGCCTTCGTGGTCGATATTGGTGATGGTGCCGATCGTTTCTATGATACCTGTAAACATGGATGAGTATGGTTCTGATGTTTATATTGAAATGCCATTGACAAAAATTGGAACTTGAAATGCCGGTACTTCTGTCAATTGCCGCTATTCGCAAATCTAAGACAGCCCCCTGCCTTTTCAGTTCATTTAGTAATGTCATTTTTTAAATAATTCCCGGCCAATGGCCGCCGGTGTCCGGAATAGGGCAGGGTAGTTCGTCGGGGTCATTTTACCGGTTATCACAATTGGGGTGAAATGTTTACATTTAAACCTCTCTTCCCCAAACCGAGTGCGACGATGCGAACGCTGTATCAATGACCCGAACCCGAATTATCCGCATGAAGCGCCTGACTGTAATCCTTTTTTGGTTGTTTTCCGGCTTCTTTCTACTGGCCCAACAACCTGTCATGACCATTTTTGGTACCGTGTCCGACAAGACGGACGGCACCCCTGTTCCTTATGTAAATGTCGTATTGAACGGTGAAAACCGCGGCACCGTGACCAATGAGATCGGTGAATTTGTCCTCAAAGTCGATAGTCTGCCGGTCAGTCTGGTCATCTCTCACGTGGGGTACGACCGGATCGAAGAAGTGGTCAGTCGGGCGGGGCCTCCGCTCTCAATCGGGTTGGAGCCTTCCACCTTGCAAAGGGTGACCGTCACTTCCAAAAGGGCCGGTAAGAACAAGGATATCCTGCAGAAAATACTGGCCCGCACCCTGGAACAGTCCAGAAAAAACCACTGCGGCCGGGCCTTTTACCGGCAACTTTCCAGAAACGATTCAACATACAACGAGCTCTACGAAATATTTTTCGACACCCGTTTTAATGCCGATGGCATCAACGACTGGGCCGTCGAGCAGGGGCGTTATGCGCTGCTGGAGCGCACTATGGGCGAGCGATTTGTCTTCAACAAGAATTTCACCCTGATCAACCGGATTTTTCCTACCATTCAGCCGGATATCGACGACTACATAACTCCTCTGCGGCCCGACGGCCACCTTTTCTACGACATCAATATGACCAGCAGTTTTATCAAAGACGATGGCCGGGAAGTAGCGGTGGTTGCCTTTGAGCCCAGACCCGAAGCCGTAGGCAATACTCCCGCCATGACCGGCGAGTTGTACGTTGACCTGAAAACTTACGATGTCCTCAAGTTGTCCGGACGATTTGAAACCGACCATCTCAATGTCATTGAGTTGCAGGGCGAAGGGGCGTTTAAAAATTATACCCTGTATTACGAAGCGGCATTCAAGCGCAATGACGATGGCGATTTGCTGATGGATTATGTCAAGGTTCGGCAGTCCAGCGATGTGGTGTACGACGATGCTCCAACCCGCCATTTGGAAACAAACTCCCTCCTGACGATTTACGAATACTATGTGCCATCGGGCAGGAAAAACCGCCTGGGCGGTCGCCTGCGCTTCCGGCAAAGCGATCAGGATCTCATTAATAAGGTGGCGTACGACCCGGAGTTCTGGCGGGAAAACCCCATCGTGAAGCGAACCCCCGTGGAAGAAAAAGTGATTGCCACCTTCGAACGGGACCGCCAGTTTGGCAGCATTTACCTGAACAATAAAAACCAGGTGTCGCTCCTGCCGGAGCTGGACGAAGACCCGGTGGTCAATGAATTATTGGAAAAGTTGCCGAAAAATGTTCCCGTTCACGAAAAGGTGTTTGTACACACCGACAAGACCTGTTATGCCCGTGGGGAAACCCTCTGGTTCAAAGCTTATGTCACCGACGCCATCGTGCACCGGCCCTTCGACCTCAGCCGGGCCATGTATGTGGAGCTCATCAACCCCGTTGGTGAGGAAGTGGCCAACCGCAAACTGGAGGTGCAGGGAGGTGGTTTTGCCGAGGGGGATTTCCTGATTTATCCGGGTTATTTATCCGGCACTTATTTGCTGCGTGCTTACACAGATCAGATGCGGTTTTACGACCGGGATTATTTTTTTGAAAAAGAAATAGAAATTTACACGGGCCTGCAACCCCAACTGCCAGTGGCCAAAGCACCCGATATCGACCTGCAGCTTTTTCCGGAAGGCGGAAACCTGGTCTATGGTATTCCCAGCCAGGTGGCCTTCAAAGCCCTGGATGAAAATGGCCGGCCCACTGCTGTAACAGGTTTTATCAGTGATGAAAATGGAGATACCCTGGCACGCATGGAGTCGAAACATCAGGGAATGGGGAGCTTTGTGTTGAACCCTCAAAAAAACAAAGCTTATTTCGTGACGGTCAGCAATGGCCAAACCGGGCAACGAGTTGCCTTGCCGGAGCCGCTCGAAGCCGGCTACGTTATGTCGGTCGCCAACAAAGAGGGTAAAAACCTGACCGTCCGGGTGTTGGGCAGCCCCTCACTCGACAACTCGGAGGTGTACCTGATCGGGCAGGTACGCAGGCGAATTTTTTATAAAGGAAAAGGCTCGCTCAAAAAGCAATTGCTGACTTTCGAAATTCCCCGCTCCATACTTCCCAACGGCATTCTCCATCTTACCCTGATGGATAGTCTGCACCGCCCCCTGGCCGAGCGGCTTACCTTTATCGACCAGGATGACCACCTGGAACTGACCATTTCCCCCAACAGGAAAAAATACGGAAAAGGGAGTACGGTCGATCTGAATTTCCGGCTGCGCAATGTCTTTGGGGATCCCGTCCAGGCCGAATTATCGGTGGCGGTGACCGATGCGGGACAGATCCGGTTGCCGGATTATCAGGAGAACCTGAAAAGCTATTTTTTGCTCAGTTCCGACCTGAAAGGGGAAATCTGCGATCCCGGGTTTTATTTCGAAGCTGACCGTCCGGGCACGGCCTACCTGCTCGACCTGGTCATGCTGACCCACGGGTGGCGACGGTTCACCTGGCAGCAGGTGCTGCGGAAGTCGGTTGCACACCGGGTGCCGAGAACGGGTTTTGAGGTGTGCGGAAAACTTAGGGAAGAGGATTTTGAAAAATATGGCCGCACGGTGTTGTCGATGGTTTCGATCGGCAACGACCCCGGCCTTTACACCGCCACGGTCAACCAACGGGGTGAATTTTGTTTTGCCAATGTCAATTTCCGCGATACCTGCAAAATAGTGGTGCAAGCCATCGATGAGGATGGAAAATACCACGAGGTATCGGTCGAATTGAACCGGGGCAACAACCTGCCCAACGACCATGCTCCGTTGCCGCAGCTACCTCCCGATGAATTGACCATCACCTATTTGAACCACACCGAGATCAGTCTGCAGGACCAGTTGTATTTTGATGGAACCTCCATTTCCCTGCAGGAAGTGACCGTCACCGGCAAGAAAAAAGAACCAACTGCCGGCTTCCGCACTTTTCACCCCGCGGTCGATTACGTGGTGGAGATAGAAGAACGATCCTCCAGTCTCCTGGCAGCCATCAGCGGACGGGTGCCGGGCCTGGTCGTACAGGCCGGCGGCACCTCGCCTTTGGTGCGTTTTACCAATAAAGAGGCAGAGCCACTGGTGTTGCTGGACGGGGTGCCGCTCAACATCGGAACCTTTAACCAACCCGACGCCGGCCCTTTTCGCCCAACGCCCCGCGCCGCCGATAATGCCAATGCAAGCCGGCCACCCAACCCCGCCAATGGAACAGGACTAATCTACGGCGACGGCGCATACGATGCTCTGCAGACCATCAGCCCTTCCCTGGTGGACCGGGTGGAGGTGCTGAAAGGAAATAACACGACTCCCTACGGCATACAGGGTGCAAACGGGGTCATTGCCGTTTTTACCAAAAAAAGAAACGGCCGCAAAGACCCACTGATCACCCAGACTTTTGCGGGGTACTATTCGGCCCGGGAGTTCTATGTGCCAAAGTACGAATCGAAGGAACGGCAGGATCTGCGTTCAACATTGTTTTGGGATGCTTCGCTGCCAACGAATGAACAGGGACGAGCCCGGGTTTCTTTTGCCAATTCGGCTATCGCCAAATCTTTTGACGTGGTGGTGGAGGGTATTACGGCCGAAGGGAGGCCCGTTTCCGGCCGGTTGCACTACGAGTGGGAGTAAGCCGGGAGCGAACCGGTTGCTTGTTTTTCCAAAAAAAATGGAGGACACCAACGTGGCGTCCTCCATTTACATTCATTCGCTAAGAAATACAGAAAAACGATAATTCATTGGCGAATATGGGCGCAAAAGGACCAGTCCTCCAAACCGTATATACCGTTAGTGAGCACGAGTAGATGAATGGTGCGGTCTGATAGAAGTGGCCGTCACCGGTTTGGAAGGGAAGTGGCGAATTGTCCGGGTGTGGCACGTGACGGTGTGCCTGACATCCGCGGGGCAACCAATATCTTTTCACCTCCCGCTCATTATAAGTCTATCTTTTCTTTTAATTTCACCTTTAATTTCCCAGTTTACTGGTAATCCTTTTCCTGAAAAACCGACACCACATCTAATCATTTATTCAAAAGAGCAAACATGAAAAAACACTTATTCTATCTTCTGTCCCTGACACTGCTGCTGGTTGCATGCGGAAAAGACAAACCGGCCACTACACCAGCGGAAACAGCCACCGAAGACTTCCAATGGCATACCGAGAGTTTTGCTGATAAAAAAATCGTCCGGTACCAAATCCCCGGTTTCGATCAGTTAACCCTGCAGCAGAAAAAACTTGTTTACTACCTCGTGCAAGCCGGTCTGGCGGGGCGCGATATCATTTACGACCAAAACTACAAGCATAACCTTGCAATCCGGCATGCGCTGGATAAGGTCCTGGCCGAATACAAAGGTGATAAGAGCGGGGACGAATGGAAGGCATTGGAAAAGTACGCCAAAGAGGTCTGGTTTGCCAGCGGCATCCACCACCACTATGGCAATGACAAATTTGAACCGGGCTTTTCCAGGGAATATTTCACAACCCTGTTGTCTGAAACCGGTGCGTCCTTGTCCGATGCCGCTATGAATGCCATCTTCGACCCAACTGTGGCTCCCAAAAAAATTGATCAGAGCGATCCCGAAAAACTCATCGAGAACTCCGCCGTGAATTTTTACGGAGAGGGCGTTACCACGGCAGAGGTCACAGCATTTTATGATAAAATGAAAGCGCAGGCCGGCGATACCCCACCGATGTTCGGCCTCAACTCTAAAGTGGTTAAAGACGCCAGCGGCAAACTCGTCGAACAGGTGTATAAAGTTGGAGGACTTTACGGGCCGGCTATCGAAAAGATCGTCGAATGGTTGGAGAAAGCCGTGACGGTTGCCGAAAATGAACCGCAAAAAAAGGCCCTCGAACTACTCATTGAGTACTACCGGACGGGTGACCTCAAAAAGTTTGACGAATACAGCATTGCCTGGACGGAAGCCACCGAGGGCGATGTGGATTATATCAACGGCTTTATCGAGGTCTATCAGGACCCGATGGGTTTGAAGGGAAGCTATGAGACGATCGTCCAGATCAACGATTTTGACGCTTCCGCCCGGATGAAAGTTGTGGCCGACAATGCTCAGTATTTCGAAGATAATTCTCCCATTATGGATCAGCACAAAAAGGAAAACGTGACGGGGGTTTCTTACAAGGTCGTCAATGTGGCGGGTGAAGCCGGCGACGCCTCTCCGTCCACGCCGATCGGTGTCAACCTCCCCAATTCCAACTGGATCAGGGCCCGTCACGGCTCCAAATCGGTCAGTTTGGGAAATATCGTGGAAGCCTACAGCAATGCCGATGGTCCGGGGATTTTGCAGGAATTCGCCCACGATGAAGAAGAAATTGCCCGCGCTAAAAAGCACGGTAAAATCGCCGCTAAAATGCACACTGCCCTGCACGAGGTGATCGGGCACGCTTCCGGACAAATGGAACCCGGCGCCAAAACGGATGCCCTGAAAAATTTTGCCTCTCCACTGGAAGAGGCCCGGGCCGATCTCGTTGCGCTGTATTATATCATGGACCAGAAGCTGGTGGACATGGGCCTGATGGAGTCGTTGGAAGTCGGTAAAGCCGAATACGACAGTTACCTCAAAAATGGCATGATGACCCAACTTCGCCGCATCGAGCCGGGAAAGACCATCGAACAGGCGCACATGCGCAACCGCTCCATGGTGTCTCATTGGGTATTTGAAAAAGGCAGTGCCGCCGGTGCTGTCGAAATGGTGAAACGGGAAGGCAAAACCTTTATCGAGATCAAGGATTATGAGAAATTACGGGAGTTGTTCGGCGAATTGTTGCGGGAAGTACAGCGCATCAAATCGCAGGGCGATTACGCTGCCGGTAAAAAACTGTTTGAGAACTATGGCATTCAGGTAGATCAGGCTATCCACCAGGAAGTACTGGCCCGTTCGGAAAAACTGAATATTCCGCCTTACGGTGGGTTCATCAATCCTCGTCTGGTGCCGGTCTCCGAAAACGGAGAAATCACGGATGTGAAAGTGGAGTACCCGGATGATTTTACGAAGC
>JBFIJS010000138.1:0-8298 GCA_041600595.1 Saprospiraceae bacterium
AGCCATTGTCTATGATCTGTCTATGGAGATGCAAAATTCGTTGATTATCAACAAGTTAGTTCAGGAAGTATGAACTCCGGCATTCTCCACGAAATTTTTAACTGCCTGTCTGTCAATGGTATCTGAATATTCAGAGACAAGTTTGGAGACAGGCAGTTTTGTTTTCATCTGTTTCGTCGCTGTGAAAAAAATCACGATGGACGACGATACAAAGCGGACAAAAAAAACACCCTCCACGCCGCTGGAGGTAAACCTTCCAAAAAATGGTTCCGGAACCTGGTATGACAAAACTGTTAAGCGAGAAGAGCTTGCGGGGACGTCAATCGTACTTCTATAATCAGAATCAAAAGGTGCTGTGGCAGTTACGCTAACCATTAAAATAAAAGCCACGATTTTTTTCTGTAGCCCCGGTGAGGAACGGTGACTTTAGCCGCAAAGAGAAAAAAGAAAAATATTTCCATCCTTTTCCCTCCATCCGTTAATATTTATTTTACCTTGCTCCAAAGATGTTTTTCAAAATATCTGTAAAAAATATATTGGTAGCCGTCGTCCTTGACCTAACCAATTCAACTCCTGACGAATCCGGCCATCCTCCTCCTCTCTCTGAAATTTTATCCCAAAACAAGGATCGTTCATAGCGCTGCTGCCGGGCAGGCCTCTTCGATCAGGGTGTCGAAAGCCGAAGAGTTGGGAAAGGAATCGGTTAAGTTGCAAAATAAGATAAAGCAGGCACAGCCTGTGCATGGAGGCCGAAGCCTTGTTGACCCATGAACCAGCCGTGAATTTGCTTTAATTAGAGATAAAAGGACTCCAAATTGATCTGTTGATCAGAGGAAGCCGGCAACACGGGTTTTGTACAATAACTTAGCTGGAGATGCTTTCTTTAAATGGATTGAATCTCAACTATTTATTGCGCTATTTGATACTTCTACCAGATGAAAACAATTATCACCTTCCGCGTTTTTCTATACGCTTTTCTATTGGCGATAGCCTTTCTCATTCCATACGAGTGGTATTGGAAACACATCGAACATTGGCCGGCAGGTCATGATCTGGGCAGCCTCGACCTGTGGGCCGATTGGCGAGAAAAACTGAATGCTCAGACCAGTGAGGATGTCGTGATAATGGGTTCTTCCCGTGGTCATTTTGACATCAACATCCACCTCTGGGATTCGATTACCGGCAGGAGACCCATCATGCTTGCCTACCCGGGCAGTTCGCCATTTCATACGATAGAAGACGTCGTTCAAAAGTCTGATTTTAATGGATTGATGATTATCAGTACGGCACCAGGTCTTTTTTACACCATGAAAGGTAGCTGGGGAGCCAACCGGGGGAAAAAGCTGGTGGATCACTATTACGACCGAACCTATGCTCAGAAATTCAGCGGCTTTCTCTACCAATTCATTGATCCGTTGTTTTGCTATACCCAAAAAGATCTGTCTCTGAAAAGTTTGATCGAAAGAATTCCCTTGCCAAACCGGGACTCTGTCGATGCGCCAAAAATTTGGCCCCCGATGGTTGCGATGGACAAGTACCGGAACATCCGAATGATCCCCGAAATGGAAACCGACCCGGCCTTTCAAAAACGGCAAACCGATATTTGGTTCAATCCCGATCCCAAAAACCGCTTCGCCGATAGTGTAGATCTTGTCCTGGGTCATTATGTAAGCCTCGTGCAAAAATTCAAAGCCAGAGGAGGCCGGGTCGCCTTTATCAGGCCACCGGCAACGGACTATTATCTTGACATGGAACCCAGACTTTATCCAAGAGAAAAATATTGGGATCGCTTAGTGAGAGAGAGTGAAAGCCCCGGTTACCATTTTCAGGACCACCCTGTAACCAGGGAAATGGTACCGCCGGAATGGTCCCACCTAAACCGGAAAGACTCCGACATATACACCAGAATTATTATCGATTTACTTAAAAAAGATGGGTTGCTGTAGATGCATACGATCTCAGCTTCAGTGTATCCAAACAATAAACCAACAACATGCTTTTTAATACCCTGGGTTTTTTTGCCTTTTTGATCATAGTACTGATCTTGTACTACCTCGTTCCTCTTTCCTGGAAACAGAAGAAGGGAATGCTGCTCATTGCCAGTTACATTTTCTATGGACTGTGGAACCCGCCCCTGATTCTCTTACTTTGGATATCGACGATGGTTGACTGGACTGCCGGCAATAAACTGGCGGCGCTGGATATGGAAGAAAAAAAGAAGCGGAAGTTCTGGTTGCTTTTAAGTATCTGCGTCAATTTGGGCTTCCTGGCTTTTTTCAAGTATGGCAATTTCCTGTTGGAAAATTTTCAGGCTGTACTCAGTCTCATAAACGTGTCCTATACTCCTCCGGAATGGGATATTCTCTTACCGATGGGGATTTCTTTTTACACCTTCCAAACGATGTCGTACACCATCGATCTTTATAAAAAAAGGATGCAACCGGCTAAAACCTTTCTTGATTTTGCCTTGTACGTCACGTTTTTTCCACAACTCGTCGCAGGTCCCATTGTAAGGGCAGACGAATTGGTTCCACAGTTTTACGAGCCCAAAAGAGCTACCCAAGATCAATTTTTTCTTGGATTGCTTTTGTTAACCATTGGCCTTTTTCAAAAAACCGTATTTGCCGATTCTCTGCTAAGTGGGGTATCCGATAGTGTATTTGGTAGTAGTGCTCTGCTGCTTCCGTTGGATGCCTGGACGGGAGTCCTGGCCTTTTCGGGCCAGATCTTTTTTGATTTTGCGGGATATTCACTGTGTGCCATCGGCATCGCCATGATGCTTGGCATTGCATTGCCAGACAACTTCCGGTACCCTTACGGGAGCATTGGCTTTTCAGAGCTTTGGCGAAGGTGGCATATTTCATTGTCAACCTGGTTGAGAGATTATTTGTACATCTCCCTGGGAGGCAACAGACAAGGCGTCGGTCGCACCTACGTCAATCTGATGCTGACCATGCTCCTTGGTGGATTGTGGCATGGAGCAGGCTGGACCTTCGTTATATGGGGGTTTTTGCACGGTTTGTATTTGGTCGTGGAGCGGCTTTTGAAAAATGTGGTGCGCATCAAGACGAGCAACCTGGGAATCAACCTGTTGCTTGCCTTCCTGACGTTCAATTGTGTCAACATTTCCTGGGTTTTTTTCCGGGCCAATGATTTTAAAACAGCTATAAACCTGTTGGGGTCCATGTTTTTCATCCATGGAGATAAGCCTATTCTTATCACCAGTCATATCGTTCTTGTACAGCTACTGATGGCTTTGGTTTTTTTAGGCCATTTTGCCATGCGCAATTACTCTTTGGTAGGCGTTATTGCCAAGACACCCCGTTGGTTATTGGTTTTGGCCTGGGGAGTAATGATCTTTGGCTTGATGATCGTACAAACGACTGGTCAGCAGTTTATTTATTTCCAGTTTTAGGATCGCAATGATTGTTAAATTACGCAGGGAGTTTTCCTGTTAGAACTATCATTTCTACAGCCATTCTTCCGAAAGCCTGGAAGCTTCGGCGATGTCTTAATTCGTACCGTTGCGAATACCACGAAGACCTTCCAGCATTCTCTTCTTGAGAAAATATACGTCGGGTTGGCTGTCTGGTTTTACCATTTTTTTGGAGCGGCACTACCAGATATGCTGTAACTTTTCAGAAAAACTATTTGTGTTCGGTGATTTTGTTATGCTAAATCCATTGATAATCAATGATTTGATTTGGAAAGAATAAACTCCGGCATTCTTCATGAGCAAAGCCAGCAGGGTTGTCCTGACGGGCTTTTTTTATGATATTCCTGAAAATCGGTGTAAAAAGCACGGGCCAACGATTGTTTTTGGAGGCAGTCATACCATTCTCTCTCATGCCAATTCATCTGGCTAAAATGGTTTATTTGTCAGAGGTGTCTTGTAGACAGGTGGTTGATTTTTTGATATTATTGCCAATGGTTTTAGAGCAGTGAGGGTGCAGGGGCGGGGAGTTTTTTTTATTTCTAAAAATAAATTGTAAAACATGTCATATCAATTTCGCCCTATCCAGAAACAGGACAAAGAACAGGTTGCTGTGCTCATCCGTACGGTCATGACGGAATTTGGCTGCGTCGGTGAAGGATACTCCATCAACGATCCGGAGATAGACGATATGTTCCATGCCTACAACCGGGAAGGCGCAGCATTTTTCGTCATAGAAAACGAAGGAAGGGTCGTGGGGTGTGGGGGGATCGCCCCGCTGGAAGGAGGAGATAAGTCGACCTGCGAATTGCGAAAGATGTATTACTACCCCGAACTGAGGGGGAAGGGATGGGGTAAAAAGATGCTGGATCATTGCCTGCAAATTGCCAAAGAAAAAGGGTACACCCAATGCTATTTGGAGACAGTGGAGCGTATGGAACAGGCAAATATTTTATACCGGAAAATGGGTTTTCGAAAAAGTGGCCAGCGCTTCGGCGACACGGGGCACGGGAGTTGTGAGGCGTTTTACGTAAAAGAATTGGTGTGAAAAGAAGGGAAACAGGTTGCCTTTTTGGCGGACTCACTGTTTGGGGGAGCTGTGAAAGATCACAATAAACATTAACATTAGTTTGGTCTCCAAATCAACGTCTTCGTCCAGATCGTCATAAATGATCCAGTCTCTCGGGTCGCGCTCCCAGCTGGTTTCCATAGAAAATTCACCATTTTTGGAATCCCTGAGGGTCCATTTGTCGATCTGGTTTTTCCATTTTGCAATCAGGGTAAACGTATTATTACCCGACCTGATACGCCACTCGGTGAAGTCGTTGTTCCAGATAGTCCGGGCGGTGACGATCTTGTTGTTGCCCCTCAATTCCCACTCGTCTGGCTTGTCTTGCCATTTCATTTTGATGGTTCCGGAAACATCGTTGAGCCGATAATCCCATTTTGACCAATCGTTTTCCCATTGAAGATTGAGGGTTCCTTCTTCCGTTTCGATATCGGTATAGAACCGCCATTCTATGAAGCTGTCGTTATAATAGGTCGCAACGCCGGTCAGGTACTGGGCATTTATCAGCCACGGCAAGATGGAAAGGGAAATGAAGAAGAAATGTTTTTTCATCAAGGCAGATTCTTTTTTACTGAAAATTCGAGTTAAAATTACGGTTATTTTCACAACCTGAATTTTCATGATTTTATACAACGTCACTGTTAAAATTGATAATAACGCTCAGGAGGAGTGGTTGGATTGGATGAAAAACGTACACATCCCTGATGTCATGTCGACTAATTGTTTCATCGAAAACAAAATGATGCGGCTGCTTGACCCTCCGCCGGATGAACAGGGAACGACGTACGCCATACAATATTTCTGTAAGAACATAGAAACATTACGGCACTATTGGAAGGAGTTTGCCCCGGCCCTTCAGGCTGATCACACAGAGCGGTACAAAGACCGGTTTGTGGCTTTCCGGACAATCATGGAAATGGTGTAGTAAAAATCGGTCAGATGGAAAAAGTCACTAAAGCAATTGCCAAAAACCAAAAGTTATTTAGGCTGTTAGGGCTATATTTGCAGCGAATTTTCGCTAAACACTAACCATAGAATAAATCAAATCATGAATTTTATTTTATCTGAAGAGCATCAAGCGGTGCAACAAGCAGCACGGGAGTTCACACAGAATGTCCTCAAGCCCGGTGTCATTGAGCGTGACCGAGACATGAAATACCCGAAAGATGAGGTCCGTAAAATGGCCGAAATGGGTTTTATGGGCATGATGGTTTCGCCTGAGTACGGCGGAGGTGGCATGGACACAATTTCCTACGTGCTTGCCATGGAGGAGATTTCCAAAGTCGATGCCTCCTGCTCGGTCATCATGTCTGTCAACAATTCGCTGGTTTGTTGGGGATTAGAAACTTACGGAACCGAAGAACAAAAACAAAAATACCTGACCCGACTGGCCACAGGTGAGTGGATCGGTTCTTTTTGTTTGTCGGAGCCGGAAGCCGGTAGCGACGCTACCAGCCAGCGTACCACTGCCATTGATATGGGCGACTATTACCTGTTGAACGGGACGAAAAACTGGATTACCAGTGGTGGGACTTCCCAGGTTCATTTGGTCATGGCACAGACCGATAAGGAAAAAGGCCACAAGGGAATTAACTGCCTGATCGTGGAGGCTGACTGGGAAGGGGTTTCCATTGGGGCGAAAGAAGATAAACTGGGGATTCGCGGGTCCGATACACATACTATCATGTATACCGACGTAAAAGTGCCCAAGGCAAACCGGATTGGTGAGGATGGCTTTGGTTTTAAGTTCGCCATGTCTACCCTGGACGGTGGGCGGATAGGTATCGCAGCGCAGGCTCTCGGCATTGCGGGCGGTGCGTACGAGTTGTCGGTTGCTTATGCCAAGGAAAGGGAAGCCTTTGGAAAACCCATTGCCAGGCATCAGGCTATAGCTTTTAAGCTGGCGGATATGGCAAAAGATATTGAAGCGGCCAAAATGCTTGTCTATCGTGCTGCATGGCTGAAGGATCAGCACATGGATTATGCGGGAGCCAGTGCCATGGCTAAACTGTTTGCCTCGGAAGTGGCTATGAAGCATACCGTCGAAGCGGTACAGGTGCACGGAGGTTATGGCTATGTGAAAGAATACCACGTTGAACGCCTGATGAGGGATGCCAAGATTACGCAGATTTATGAGGGCACTTCGGAAGTACAGCGGATTGTCATTTCCAGAAATGTGTTGAAAGGGCAGTTGTATGTACCGATGTGGCAGGACGGCGTTCTGGCTCATTGATTAAGAGCATGAAAAAAAATTATAGCACAAATAGTTTTAGGGCGATAGCCGTCAGGCTATCGCTCTTTTTTTTGCTGTTGACCGGATTTGTTGTGCCTTATATTACCTTTCACAACCAGATCGCCGGGTGCTTTGTTAGTAGATATCCTGCCGGCAACTATTCACGTTTGTCAACCGGGGTTCGTCTTTGGCAGAAGATTCCGGGGAGTAGTTTTTCTGATCGGGAAGGATTCCGAATAGCATCAACTTTCACTGGTACTCGCAGGATAGTTGCCAAAGCGAGAGGTTGGCTGCCCGGCACGCCCCGAATATTGTTCTGGTTGCAGTTTGCAGGGCGGCATTTTTACCCAACACATGAAATAATATAATACCAGTTCCACTTGAAAGGATCCATCAAAATCATCAGGTTGTTTGGCGTCCCATTGCTGTTGCATTGGTCTTTCTTGCTGCTTGCTCCTTTGGGTTGGTACTATGGACAACAACTCGAACTGGAGCAAAATGAAATGGTTTGGTGGGCCTTGTTTGGCGTTGCGGTTTTTTGTTGCATCATTTTGCACGAGTACGGGCATGCCCTGGTGGCCAGGAAGTACGGTGTAAAAACGAGAGACATTGTTTTATTTCCGATTGGAGGTATGGCCCGGTTAGATCGCCTGCCGGAGAAGCCGGTGCAGGAATTTTTGGTGGCACTGGCGGGGCCGCTGGTCAATGTGTTGATTGCGTTGGTTTTATTCCCTTTTTTTTGGTTCTATACCCGTCCGGCACTTCTCACGCAGGCAATTCCGGACTCAGACAATATCGATGACAACTTTTTCTTTTTCCTGCCCCTTCTTCTTTTTTTGAATCTGCTTCTGGCTTTGTTTAATCTGATTCCTGCCTTTCCGATGGATGGAGGCCGTATTTTGCGGGCATTGCTTTCCATCAGGTTTGGCAGGCTGCGGGCTACTAAAATTGCAGTGGGTATCGGGCAGGTTTTAGCTGTAGGCCTGATATTTTACGGGATGTCGTCGGAGCGTTTTTCCTATTTACTTATTGGCTTTTTTATCGCTTATACGGCCATGCGGGAATACCGGTGGGTAAAAACGGAAAGTTTACTGGCCTCTTATAAGGTAGATGATGTTTTTATGCGGCAGCACCATCCACTGTTGCTGGATGATGACCTTCAAAAAGCGACCGCAATTTTTGAGAGAACGGGACAAAAAGGTTTTCTTGTTTTTGATCACCATACCAACCTTGTTGGTACGCTGGATATGGGAAAGCTTCTGGAAATGGATAGTCTGCCAAACCAACAGGTCAAAGACCTATATGAAGTCGGCTTTGGGGAAATTAGTGCCTCCGCTACTTTGAAAGAGGCCAACGAGATGATGCAGCATGTGGGACATGGAATCCTGGCGGTCATCGGTGAAAACGGAGCCTTAGGGGTTTTGGAGGAGGAGATGGTTTGGAAGCATTTATAAAGTTGCCGGTAATGAAATGGTGTTTTTTATCTGGGAGTCAGAATAAATACTTTGTAATCTAAATTAGTTTATGAAATGCGGCGCAGGGAATTTCCAGCTTCAATTGTTC
>JBFIJS010000139.1:0-8279 GCA_041600595.1 Saprospiraceae bacterium
ATTCAAAGAAGATATTTCCCTCAAAACCGTCAAGTGCATCTTTCAACATCGGAATTTGCTGCTCCCACGATTTGTTTTGGTTGGTTGTTGAATCGAATTGGTTGTTCATCGTGATTGTACCTATTATTTCTTCGGTACTTTTTTGGAGGAAACTGGAGATGCGGTCGGAAAAGTAGAAGTTTAGCATGGATGTGGATTGAGGGCTTTGTTGGATTCCCTTGTTTTTAATTTAAAAAATCAAACAAAATAATTAGTTCACCGTCAATAAACAAGCCTTAATCTTGTCAAGTACTTATCTCAAAACAATGGATAAAAAACCAATACGGTAAGCCTCTCAAAGTATAGGAATGGATGTGCGTGCAATGTTACGGCACAAATGTAAAAAAGCAAACCTGTTATGCAAGTGTTTTACTGGAAAAAGTCTGCCCTATTTCAGCTGTTCATGAATTGTTGATGTCAGTAAACCCGGAGCCGGGAAGCCTCACGAGCGCAGCACCACCGAAGGCAGCACTCCGAACCGTTCCCGGAATATTTTGGCGAAATAATCCAGCCGGCGGTAGCCCACCCGACAGGCTACTTCCTTGACGGTGGGCAGGGGGCCCGATTCGAGGAGGCGTTTGCTTTCGAGGAGGCGCATTTCCCGGATGTAGTTGCCGGGCGACATGCCCGTGCAGGCAAATACCCGCCGGTGAAACTGGCTGCGGCTGAGGTACATTTGGCTGGCCAGGTCTTCGGCCCGGAGGTTGGGATCGTGGATGGATTGCATGAGGACGGAAGTGAGTTCTTCCAGCCATTGTTGCTGGTAAGGTTTGCTGGTGTTGAAGGTGTTTCCCATTTGATTTTGCAATACTTGACACACCCGGACAGTGCGGACAAGATAAGTTCTGCACGACCATGATGTGTCCATAAAAAGATGCAACAAAATTGGGTAGTCAGCGGCCGGAGACATATCAAAATAGGATCACATCATATCAAAATTGGCTAAGAGCTCAATGAATACAGGGGGTTTTACTCGTTTTTCAAAATACTCCCCGGTGTTTCCCCGAAATGATCTTTGAAACATTTGACAAAATAGGCGGTGCTGCTGAAGCCCGTCCGGAAAGCAATTTCCGATACCGAGCCGGCCCCCTGCCGGAGCAGGTCGGCGGCCCGCTGGAGGCGGACGGATTGGATAAACTGGTTGGACGACTGGTTGATGAGTGCCCGGAATTTGCGGTTGAGATTGGGGCGGCTCATGCCGATCTCGCGGGCCAGCATTTCGATGCTGAACTGCTCGTTGCCGATGTTGGCCTCCACGATCCGCAGGGCATCTTCCAGAAAGGTTTGGTCAACGGAATTGGTGGCAACCTCGCTTGGCTTGAGGGAAATGGATTCGGCGAAGCGCTCCCGCAACTGCTGGCGCAGCCGGATCAGGTTGTGGGCCCGGATTTCCAGCTCCCTGGAATCGAACGGCTTGGTGAGGTAGTCGTCGGCACCGGTCTGGAGGCCCTCCAGTTTTTCCTCCTGTGCTGCTCTGGCAGTCAGTAAAATAATCGGAATGTGGCTGGTGCGTAAGTCAGTTTTCAGGGCTTCGCACAGTTCGTAGCCGTTTTTCTTCGGCATCATCACATCGCTGATGATCAGGTCCGGCATGCGTTCGACGGCCTTTTCGATGCCCTCCTGCCCGTCGGTGGCTTCGGTGATGTGAAAGGATTTTTGCAACCGCAGGCGGATGAAGGCCCGCACGTCGGCATTGTCCTCCACGACCAGCAAATGCGGGACATTTTTCGGGGCCCGGGCAGCGGTGTCCGTGGTGCCTTCGGCGTCCACGAGATAGGCGGGCGGCGACCAGTTTTCCGCAGTATCGGCCCCGGAGAGCTGGTGTTCGAGGTCAACGATGTCGTCCGGGTGGAGGTGGTTTTTACCCAGGGGAAACTCCAGGGTAAAAGTCGTCCCTTTCCCCGGGCTGCTTTTGACAGCGATCGTGCCGCCGTGAAGCTGTACCAGTTCGTGGACCAGCGTCAGGCCGATACCGCTGCCCTCCTGCACCTCATTTTTTTCGGAACCTGCCTGAAAAAAACGGTCGAAGATATTGGGCAACCGTTCCTCCGAAATACCGATGCCGGTATCCGCCACCGTGAGTACGGCTTTGTCATTTACCTTTTGCAAACCGACGGCTATATGGCCGCCCGGCGGCGTGAACTTAAAGGCGTTGGAAAGGAGGTTGTAGCAAATTTTCTCCATTTTATCCCGGTTGAAATACAGCGGCATTTCCCCGTCGGGACAGGTGACAGTGAGGTCGATATTTCTTTCCCGGGCCAGCGATTCGTAGGCATGGGCTGCGCCTTTGAGGAAGGGGATAAAATCTTCCCGGCTCGCCCGGAGTTCCATTTTCCCGGCGTCCAGTTTGGAGAGATCGAGGAGTTGGTTGACGAGTTGCAGCTGGCGGTAAGCGTTGCGGTGGGCCATTTGCAGCAGTTCTCTGTTTTCGGGGTCATCCGTCCGGTCTGCTACCTGTTTCAGCGGGCCCATCATCAGTGTGAGTGGCGTGCGGAATTCGTGGGAAATATTGGCGAAGAAGCGGGATTTCAGTTCGTTCAATTCTTCCATACGCTGTTTGGCAACCCTGATGGTATTTATTTTATCAAAAAGACCATAAAAAAGAACCCCGGAGAAAATGACGGTCCCGAACTGCAGGCTGTTTCTCGTCAGGCTGTTGGAGGGAATTATTCCCTGGGCATCCAGCAAAGAAAGGACGGCTCCGGCAAACATGATACCCGCTGAAATCAAACCGATTTTGGCCGATTGATCGCCTTTCCTGGCGAGCAACACCAACGGTAAGAGGGCGACTATGCTGAATATAATCAACAGGAAATTATGGTAGCGGGTAGCCTCTGCGGCATCGCCCGTTGCCAACCGGTACAGGTGGGCGAAGACCGCTACGAACAATGCATAAACCCAGAAAAAGCGATCGTATTTAGGCATCTGCTCCGACAACCGGATATACCGGCTGGAAAATAAATAGACAGAAAAAATGACCAGGGAAACCGTCAGTTGCCCGATAGAAATGTAATCGTTCCGCCATTGGTAAGTCAGGAGGGAGTCGAGCAGCCCCCGCATTTTGAGAAAATAAATGGCAAAAGAGAACATCAAAAGGGCGAAATAGATAAACACCCGTTCTTTGAACATACCGTACATAAACAGGGCGACCAGACAAAAAAGCATGATCATGCCGGTGTACAGGAATTGGCTCGCATGGTTCTCTATTTCAAAATTGATGAGGGTATCGGCAGGTACGGCATTCAAGGTACTGAAAGGCGGCCCGTGAATCGTTTGGGCTCCGGTTTTTGCGTATTTGAAGTAAAATGTTTTGGTGTCGCCGGCATCCAGGCTGAACGACACGTAATTTAAGCTGGAGCGCAATTTTTTTTCCGATGGCTTCAAGGTACCACCGGTCATTTGCCGGTCGACCAATTTGCCATCCTTAACGGCATAAACCCACACGGTATCCATGTAGGCATACAGGGAGAAAAAACGTTCCACTGCGTTGTCCATTTGGTTGGTCAAACGGATCCGTGACCATATAACGGCATCGGCCGGTAAATCCGCCAACTGGTCAGGACGGCTGAATGCCAGGTCCGGCATCCGGAGTATATCTTCGATTAAAAGGCGCCCGTCCTTATCCGGATAAAATTCCAGCGCATCCCCCAGCCGGAGGGTACTCTGCTCGCTGGCTTCTTCCGTAAATGTGTAGGCCGCAACAGGGTCAGAACCGGCAACGTTTCCCCCGCCAGTCAGGATCAGCGCCAGGCAAGCGACCAATCGTTTGATATTATTCATCCGGATATTCATGCATGGTTTGTTGGTCAGACAGGGGGTGATAAACAGTCGGTAGTAATAAGTCGGCAGTTTGAGGGTAGCGAAATCCCGAACTTATTTTCGGGTTTTTATTTATGCAAAAACTTATAAATCAACGCTTTATATTTTTTTTGATCCACATTTCCGGTTCATTTTTTAAAAAAACACTTGTTACAGCGTATTACCCAAAGCGGGGCGAAATAATATTTTTTCTGCTGTCAGTGAACAAACTTTTTGCTCCGCAAAGTCGGACCATACGCTCGGTGTAAACCGGTCAAAAGCGCTTGTCAATTCCCGGGCTGATCTATATTTATTGTGTTATTTTGTCGGTGCAAATGCATCGATTTACCGTCCGCCTCGTTCCAAAGAACCAAATATAGCGCATACAGGAATGCTAAGCAAAACATTCTTCCGGCTAAAACCCAGAACTCATACGATTACTTTTTTATGCTAAACCGTACCGTCATCAAAGTAGGCACCAATGTACTCACCAGCGCTGCCGGCACCCTGGATATTGCCCTCATCGCCGACCTGGTAGCACAGGTCGCCGCAGCTAAAAGACAGGGGAAAGAGATACTGCTCGTCAGTTCCGGAGCAGTGGGCGCCGGTAAGGCCGTGTTGGATTTACCGGAAAAACTCAATCCCGTAACCAAACGGCAGGTCTATGCCGCTGTCGGCCAGGTAGAACTGATGCGCTGGTACACGGAACTGTTCCGGCAGCAGGGTATGCACTGTGCTCAGGTGCTGGCTACCAAGGAAGACTTTCGGGACCGCCTGCATTTCATTAATATGAAACGTTGTCTGCTGGCTTTACTGCGGGACAATATCGTACCCATTATCAACGAAAACGACGTAATCTCGGTCTCCGAACTGATGTTTACCGACAACGACGAACTGGCCTCCCTGACAGCCTCCCTCGTCAGTGCAGACGGGCTGGTGATCCTCTCCAACGTGGATGGGGTGCTCGACGAAAAAAAACAGGTCATCCCCACTATCAGGCATAACGACACCCAGGTTTTTGAAAAAATAACTTCCGAAAAATCCAGCTTCGGCAGAGGAGGTATGCAGACCAAACTGCGGATGTGCCAGCAGGCAGCCAGACTGGGCATCCATACTTACATCGCCCACGGCAAAAAACGACTGCTCCTCCAATTGCTCAATGGCGAACCGGTACCGTGCAGTTATTTCCCCGCCGGAAAAAAGCCTTCCGGACTCAAACAATGGATGGCGCGCAACGAAGGCCAAACCGAAGGCGGGATCATCGTGAACGCCGGTGCCGCCGCCATTTTACAGGACGAAACAAAAACCGCCAGCCTCCTTCCGGTCGGAATTGTCAGCATCAAAAAGCCATTCAAAAAATCGGATATCATTGCCATCGAAGATGAAAACGGACAAGTCCTGGGCATCGGCCAGGCATCCTACAGCTCTAAAAAACTGGAACCCCTCCTGGGCCAAAAAGGGGAAAAAGAATTAATTCACTATGATTATTTATTTGTTTATTGATCAAGGACGGTGGACGGTCGACGGTGGACGGCGGCAAATCCCCAATTCCCAATTCCTAACTCCTAATTCCCAATTCCTAATTCCCAATTCACATGCAGACAACCATCTTATCCAACCTTCAGCAACTCCGGCAAAATGCCCGGATGCTTTCTTCCATTTCGGAGGAAAAAATAAATGCGGTATTAAATGACCTGGCCGATGCGGCTGAAAAAGCGACGGCCGGTATTTTATTGGAAAATAAAAAAGACCTCGACCGGATGGATGTTTCCAATCCGAAATACGACCGGTTATTATTAAATGAAGAACGCATCCAAAATATTGCAGCCGATATTAGAAACGTGGCGACACTGCCTTCCCCGCTGGGCATCGTTTTGGAAGAACGTATTTTACCGAATAAATTAGCATTAAAAAAAATATCGGTACCGCTGGGTATTATCGGAATCGTTTTTGAATCCCGCCCCAATGTCACGTTCGATGTTTTTTCCCTGTGTTTTAAATCAGGCAATGCCAGTGTTTTAAAAGGCAGCCGGGACGCCCATTTTTCCAATATTATGATCGTTGATTTAATTAAAAAAATATTGGCTGATCACGGCCTGCCGGAAATAGTTTACCTCGCACCGAGCGAGCGGGAATCCTTAAAATATATTCTGGAAGCCGATCAATATATCGACACCATTATTCCCAGAGGCAGTCAGGGGTTAATTAATTATGTGCGGGAAAATGCCAAAGTACCCGTCATCGAAACGGGGGCTGGCATCGTGCATGTATATGTGGATAAAAGTGCGGATTTAAAAAAGACTAAAGCTATTGTCAAAAATTCTAAAACCCGACGGGTGAGCGTTTGCAATGCATTAGATACATTATTAATTCACGAAAATAAATTAAATGAATTACCGGATATTTTAAATGGCTTTGACACGGAATTCAATTGCGGCATATATGCAGATAAAAAGGCTTTTAATATTTTAAAAAATAAATATGCCGATGAATTATTGCACCCCGCCGATGACGAAAGTTTTGGCACTGAATTTTTATCCATGAACATGGCCATTAAAACCGTCAACTCTATCGACGAGGCACTCGACCATGTATTTATGTATAGTTCCAAACACACCGAAAGCATTGTAGCGGAAGACGAAGCAGCGATCGAAAAATATTTGAATCAGGTGGATGCCGCCGTGGTTTTATCGAATGCCGCTACTTGTTTCACGGATGGGGCGCAATTTGGCTTGGGTGCAGAAATAGGCATCAGCACCCAAAAACTGCACGCCCGCGGACCGATGGCTCTGCGGGAAATAACCAGCTATAAATGGGTCGTGCGGGGAAACGGGCAGGTGAGGGGCTGAAAATTTATTTTGACTAACGTCGGCAGGGCTAACGTTTCGAACCCTGCCGACGTTTTTTACATCGCTGTCATTTTATTAAGACCGGTGAGTCACCGAGTCCATCGCTTTCCGCACGCTACCATATTTCAGCAATAATGCCTGCGCCTCCTCGAAAGATATATGCAATGCATTTTTAATCATCAGCGTTCCCCGTTCCACCAGCTTATTATTGCTCAGTTGCATGTCCACCATTTTGTTGTCGAGCACCCGGCCCATCCCGATCATGGTGGCGGTAGAGATCATATTGAGGACAAGTTTTTGGGCCGTGCCCGCCTTCATCCGGGTACTGCCGGTGACAAACTCCGGGCCGGTGATTACTTCAATCGGGAAATCGGCAAATTGGCTGATCGGTGCGTTGGGATTGCTCGTGATGCAGCCGGTAACGATGCCATTTTCCTGGCAGATTTTTAAGCCATGTACCACATACGGTGTGGTGCCGGAGGCGGCAATGCCGATCACGACATCCTGTTCATTTACATAATGCTCCCGGAGATCTTCCCAGGCCTGGGTCGGGCTGTCTTCCGCATATTCGACGGCCTTGCGAATGGCACCGTCGCCCCCGGCAATAATACCAATGACCCAGTCGTCGGGCACGCCGTAGGTGGGCGGGCATTCGGAAGCATCGAGAATACCCAATCGGCCGCTGGTGCCAGCCCCGATGTAAAACAGGCGTCCCCCTGCTTTCATTTTTTCGATGATGACCTCCACCAGCTTAGTGATGACGGGGATCGTTTTTTCCACGGCGAGCGGCACGGATTTGTCCTCCTCGTTGATGCGGGTGAGGAGGTCGCCGACCGCCATTTTTTCGAGGTGGCGGTGCGGGGAGGCTTGCTCGGTTATTTTTTGCATGTAGAAGTGACATTGGGTGAATGATGTTGCAAAAGAGTGCAATTATTCCCGAAAATTCAAATATGTTTGACCGTTAGGGTACTACCCCAAGCGAAGTAGATTATGGAAAAAAAACATCCCAGGTCACTGCCATTTGTATCTATTTCTCCGGGGCGATCTCCGGGGCATTCGAAAAACAGTCCTGCCCCCCTGTTGATTATTGGCAACAAACCATCGCTTGTGGCGTTTTGAAAGGGACTTTTTTGCAAAAATCAAAACTAACTTGTTGCTCAAAGAAAACAGTCAAAAGCAATTGATCAGATATGAAATACATCCTATCCACCCTCCTCCTTTCCACTTTCCTTTTCAGTGCCTGCACCTACACCCAAAAAGTGAAGGACGGCGACTTCGCCTACGACCGCAAGCAGTACGCCGTGGCCGTTGATTTGCTGCAAAAAGAGTACAAAAAAGAAAAAAGCCGGGTGGAGAAAGGAAAAAAAGCATTCCTGTTGGGGGAAAGTTACCGCCAGCTCAACAAGCCCGCTTCTGCCGCCGATTGGTACAAGATTGCCTACGACAATGGCTATGGCGTAGATGCCTTGCGGGAATATGCTTACTGCCTCAAAGCCATGGAACAATACACCGACGCCATGCAGGCCTTCAAAGACCTGGGCATCGAGATCGGCAGCCCGTACGAGTACCGCCGGGAGATTGCCGCCTGCAAAG
>JBFIJS010000140.1:0-8269 GCA_041600595.1 Saprospiraceae bacterium
AAACACTTCAAAGCAGCCCGTTCCTTTTCGGGCATTTATTCAAGACACACCTATTCCCTGCTGCTGTTCGCAGCCTTTACGCTATTACCAATTGTTGTTAGAGGACAGTGTAACGAGCTGATCTGCCATCAAAATGTGGAGGTCAAACTCGACGCTGATTGTTTGGGCCAGGCCAACCCCTATTTTATGTTGGCCAATTACTGGTCTTGCACCGGTCCGGCCACCATGTCCTACTTCGACCCCCTGGGCAACCCACTCCCCAATAATGAGGTGAATGGCAGCCACATCGGGCAAACGATCACCGTCCACATGATACACGACTGGTCGGGCCACGATTGTTGGGGAACGATCAAGGTGGTGGACAAAAGAAAACCGATCATTGACATTGATCACGTCACGCTGAATTGTACGGAGGACACCAGCGTGTCGGCCGTTGGAGAGCCAACGGTAGATGATAATTGCAGCAGCAACATCGCAGTTTCTCATGCAGATTCGATCCTCGACTTTGGTTGTGGCGATACTGGCTTTGCCGGCTATTTCGCCCCGGACAACTGGGACGTTTGTTTAATAAATAATGGGGATGGTGGGGTAGATGTCGCAGGAGCTCCCGATCAGATATTGGTTGAAGGGGCCGATAGCTCCCCTCTCAGCACAAGCCCGAAGTATGTGACGAAATTCAAAATCGCCATACCTACAGAAGGCTTTGTCAGCTTTGATTGGAGCAGTTTCGGGGGCTCCTCATTTGACCCGCAAGGGTTCTACCTCACCATCAACAACTGGTGCATCCAACTAACCACCGATTCCATCCAGAGCGGCTCCTACACGACGGGGCTGCTCCAACCGGGCGATATCCTGTCGTTTGAACAAATCTCCGACGGCGACGCCGATGCCGTCCACACCATTGTCTCCAATTTTCATTTTCATACCCCCGCCTGGAAAGTGATCCAGCGTACCTGGTCCGCAACGGATGAATTTGGTAACACGAAACATTTCACCCAGGTCATCACCCAGACTCGGGCAGCGCTGTCCCAAGTCGTTTTTCCTCCCGACCGGGATGGTGTAGCGGCTCCTATGCTGACCTGCGGCGCAATGGCCGATCTCTCCCAAACCGGCCAACCCGTTATCGATGAAGATGGGGATATGACGACCCTCAGCGACCAATATGCACTCAACGACGGCGACTGTGCCTTCAGCGTCGTGTACGAAGATCAGACTATTGCCACCTGCCAGGGCAGTGAGCTGGTGCTCCGCAAATGGACCGTCACGGATAATTGCAGCAGCGAAACCCTGGAGCACACCCAAATCATCAAGCTTTTTGACATCACCCCCCCGGCGATTGACTGTCCGCCGGCACAGGTGGTCAGTACCAACCCGGCAGGGTGTTTTACCAACCTCACTTTGCCGCCGGCTACCGCTTCTGACGATTGTTCCGCTTCGGTAACGATTTCACCCAGCTGGAATTTTGGCCCGGGGTATGGCCCCTTCGGAAATATCGCTCCCGGCACTTACACCGTCACCTACGAAGCCACCGACGACTGCGGCAACTCCAGCACCTGCCAGACTACGGTCACCGTCGAAGACGCCATCGGCCCGACAGTCATCTGCGACGGACAAACCACGGTCGCCCTGGATGGGGACGGGAACGCTATGGTCTATGCCGATGTGGTGGACGACGGCAGTTACGACTGGTGCTGCATCGACCATTTTATGATAAAAAAAGAGGGAGCCCCCGACAGCGAATACGCCCCTGCCCTGTCTGTTGATTGCACCAACCTAAGCAGTACCCTGATGGTGATTCTGAAAGTGACAGACTGCGCCGGCAACTTCAACACCTGCCACGTGGACGTAATTGTCCAGGACAACCACGACCCGGTGATTTTGCCGCCGGCAGATTTGACAGTGGATTGTACGGCCGATTTGAGTGACCTCTCCGTGTTTGGGAACGCAACCGTTTATGACAATTGCGGCTTCACGCTGCACGCTACTTATTACGAAAATTTCACCGGCTGCGGAGAGGGTGCCATTATCCGTTCGTGGACAGCAACTGATGACAGCGGAAACGCTACCAACGCTACCCAGACCATCACCCTCGACAACCTTGCCCCCTGGAATACCAACGGCAACAACATTGCCTGGCCGGAGAATTATACAGCCACAGGCTGCAACCTCTCCCTCGAACCTTTTGACCTGCCCGCTCCGTTCGACGGGCCGATCCTGTTTGGGCAACATGGCTGTGAATCGGTATCGGTCACCTACACCGATGACTATTTCTGGATCGCAGAGCCATCTTGTTATTCCGTGCACAGAAACTGGAAAATAACGGATTGGTGCCAGTACGAACCCGGCTCCGGCAGCAACCAGGGCATCTGGGAGCATACGCAAGTCATTGAAATTCAGGATATTGAACCTCCAGTTTTTATCAACCCTCCGGTAAACATAACCATCCAGGGATCGAACGGGTGTTTGGGAAATGTGGTGTTACCGTTTCCCGAAACAACCGATTGCAGCCATCACGTGACCATCGTGGCTACGGGCGAGCTGGGCAATGGTTTCAACTTTCAAAACGTGCCGGCAGGTACCTACCAGATGACTTACATCGCAGAGGATGGATGCGGGAACGCAGCCTCTCACAGCTTTGAGGTTTCTGTGGGGGATGATGAACCGCCGACCGCCGTCTGTCTCAATGGCCTGACCGTGAACCTGGGCAATGGTGGCCAGACTACGGTCGCAGCCGCCACTTTTGCCAGCGGCAGCAGCGACAATTGCAGCACTGATCTCCAGTTTTCTTTTACCCAAAATCCCGGCGACGATTCAGCCATATTTACTTGTGATGATACCGGCCAGCATCTGCTTGACATTTACGTTTTCGACGATGGTGGCAATATGGCCGTGTGCCAGAGTTTCCTCATGGTCATGGACAATCAGCAGGTCTGTCCGCAGCCGCCAGTTATGATTGCCGGACAGGTGCAAAGCCCGCTGGGCATGATGGTGGCAGCGGCAGAAATACAGCTGAGTGGCCACCCTACCCCGTTGTTCACAACCAGTGCTGATGGTGATTTCATTTTTGAAAACCTTCCTTCGGGAAATAACTACACGCTGACCCCTTCCAAAAATGCAAATTACCTCAACGGCGTGTCTGCCTACGACCTTTCCAAAATCAACGCGCATATTTTGGGAGTGGAGCTTCTGCAGGAACCCTGGCAGATCATTGCGGCTGACGCCAACAACAGTCAAAGTATTACCACTTATGATATAGTCGCTTTGCAAAACCTGATCTTACACAACATATCCACCCTGCCAAACGGCACCCCGTCGTGGCAGTTTGTACCCCTGGACCACTCGTTTGCCAACCCGTACATCCCCTGGCCTTTCCCTGCCAGTATTTCCATGAACAACCTTACAGGAGATTATCTAACTGCTGATTTCTTAGGCATAAAGGTTGGGGATGTTACGGGAAATGCCGATCCGGCCATGTTCGGCCCCGGTAATGAAGACCGGAGCGGTGGTATATTTACCCTTACTATCAATGAACGCCAGGTGTCGGCAGGCGAAACATTCGAAGTAGATTTTTCGGTACCGGCGGCCCTCGCCTACCAGTTCACACTTGAATTTGACCCAACCATTTTATCTTTTGTGGAAATGACCCGGGGCAATCCGGCCATCAGTACCAAACGGCTGTCGCAGGGCGAATTACCGGTTGTTTGGTATGGCAAAGGAGAAAAGGATTTCACCCTGACTTTCACTGCGCAGCATGCTACTCGCCTGAGCGATGTATTGAAAATAACTTCGCGGACCACGACGGGTATAGCCTGGAATATGGCCGACGAGGCACTCGGTGTGGAGTTGCGTGTTGTCAGCAATGACAATCCGGAGCCAGCCTTGAAGCACCTGGTTCTGCTATCCACTCAGCCCAATCCTTTTACCCGCGAAACGCTGATTCGCTTCTACCTGTCCAGTCCTGGTGAAGTTTCCCTGCATTGTTTTGCAACCAGCGGACAGCTCTTATGTACCAAAAAGGCCGTTTTTGAGCCGGGGAATCAGGCGATCAGGGTATTCAGAGAAGATCTGCCAACAACCGGATTGGTTTTTTACGAACTAACAACCGATTCGGGGGTTGCGACCGGAAAGATGATCGTCCAGTAAATAAACGGATCTGGGAGTGAGTTGGGGTCCCTTTTTCACTCCCGGATCACGAAATGTTGTGCCCCCGGCGAACCACTGACAGGGTTGACCCGAAACCGTTCTCCGCTGGCAAAAAAGACCGCATAGTCGCTCCAGCCTGAGCCAGGGCCCATGATACTTCGTGGGTCGGGCCGATAATAATCAGTAGAAACGATTTGTGCCCCGCTGGCAAAGGCCTGATCCCGGCGCGTAACATCCCCGGGATAGCGAGCCTCCAGCGTTTCGGCATCGGCCCGGGTGCGGACCATATAGCCTTCAGTGACCAACTGCTGGATTTGGGCAAAATTTCCAACAGGGTCTTCCATTCTAACAAAAGCGGTCTCCGGATTGCCGGGGTCAGAAAAGACAAACATGGTAGCCCCCCGCAATTCGGGGTAAATGCTCAGATAGGCTTCTTTTTCGTTGTTGGAAGGAAGCATCACAAACAGTACTTTCCCCCTGGCATCTTCCAGTTTGGGCCATTGATGTTGGGTAATGGCTGCGTTCAGGGTAGCGGCATTGCCGCGAACTTCATCGGGCACAATGACCTGCTCATCCTCGAAAACCGACCAGATTTCTGCCTCTATGGCCGGGAGGTTGGCGGCGGTAAAAGGAAGGGTAGAAGCAAATTGGTTGGGGATGTTGAACAGCTGTGCAATGCCGGCCAGCTCTGCATTGGGGTTATCATTTTTGGGCTCGACCATGATGATCATGGGCAG
Source organism: Saprospiraceae bacterium (assembly GCA_041600595.1). GTDB lineage: Bacteria > Bacteroidota > Bacteroidia > Chitinophagales > Saprospiraceae > UBA6168. The sequence goes on from JBFIJS010000140.1 coordinate 4,881, forward strand.
ATGTGTAGGATGGGCATCCGACCAGTTTTTCACCGCCATTAATCCTTGTTTAAAAGTGTGGTAATTATTGGTATTGTAATCGAGGTCCGGGTAATGCAGCATTTTCAGGCCAGGAGCCAGCAATTCCGGGATATTCGATAGCCCTTCCTGGGGGTCGCCGGTTACGATGGCTTTTCCATAACGGAAAAAGAACGCACCACCGTTAGGATCATCGAAAATGTCGAATTCGACGCAGCGGATTCCGTATTCGTTGAACTGTTCGTCCAATGGAAGGTGCTCGTAATCCCAGAAGTCGGGGTTAAAATCTGGCGGAAGGATTTGTGCATTTTGGTACAGGAATCCCAAAATGAGGGGATCGGTCCGCTTGCGGTAACTATTGTGGCTACCAATTACTTGCAACTGATTGATGGGGAGTTTATCCACGGCAACATCGCAACCAACCGGAAGGTTGTCTTCACAAAGGTTGTAGCAACATTGATAAACTGGCCCGGCGGTGATCGTTTCTCCGCACGGATCCGTAAACCGGTTTTTCACTTTGTAAGCTGGCCACTTTTTGAAACCGCTGCAATACATGGAGGCCAGAGGGTCACCACCAGTCCATTTCCATTTTCCGGAAACAGAGCGTTCGGCAACATCCTCCGGATCCTGCCTGTCATGCCAGCTCCACAGTATTTCGTTCCGCTTGTATTTTTCCACAAATAGTAAAGCGTACACTAAATCTTCATCATTCTCCGGATTGCCAACGGTGAGTACCTCCTGTACGGTTAGTCCGTCTCCGTCTTCTTTCAGGTCAAAAAGTTGGAGGGCATACTGTTCGGAAACTGCCGGGTTCGGCAGATCGAAATGATCGTTGAGGGTGAGATGGGTATAATCGGCAGCTACCACCTGCGGGGAAGCGGGAGTTCCCAGGTCTTGCTGGCAGGCGGTCATCATCATGGCTGTTGCCATCAAGATCAGCGAGGTTAATTTGATTAGGTTTTTCATAATGGAAGGTTTAAGGATATGATGTAAAACAGTCAACACTAAAAAAAAGCATAAAACATTGATTTATAGCTTTTTGCAAAAATGCAATACCTAAGTCAGTTCAGGATTTCGCTATGCTCAGGCTACCGACTTATTACTGCCGACTGCTTGTGTCTCCGGGAAAACCATTTGTCGGCTTTTCCCGACGGGTTCAATAAATAATATTCCAAATGGTAAAATATTGAATCATGAAGTGGTAAAAGAAAGGTTGGTTAGTCAATTTTAGACTTAGAAAACAGCATAACTTCTCCCGTATATAAACGCCCCAATGTGCAAAGAATGACCGGGTAGAACAATGAGATTAATTAAGTTTCCAACTGATTTTTCTCAAAAGGGAACGGATGGATCAATAAGGTGCAGACCAGGCTACAGGCTTTAATTCAGGTGTATTTTCGAACTGTTTTACTACACGAATAAATATCACCAAAATGAGTTGCATTAGTTATCCCGTTCCCTTTTTATATTTACCCACCGATCCCGTAACTACTTTCAAATAAATACTGTGTAACAAAAGTTATTTATGAAATGCGGCGCAGGGAATTTCCAGCTTCAATTGATCCCCAACGTGCGCCTCCAGGGATTGTTAAGGGGAAAATTTCCGGCCCACATGAATCAGTGACAAGTTAAAGAAACTTTTATTACAGAGTAATAAAGTGGTCGTACCATTTGAAAAATACAAAATCATTTAAATGCCTTTTAATAAATTTCCTACTGCTGGCAGGTTTGGGAAGGTATGCCATTTCACAAGAGTACATCGTTCAGGTTGATCATTATGGCATGGAAGAGGGCCTGCCCCACCGGGAGGTCAACACCATCCATCAGTGCAGCCGGGGCTTCATCTGGGCAGGTACACCGCAAGGCCTCAGCCGCTTCGATGGTTTCGAGTTCAAAACCTTTAACTCCCGCACCGATAGCCTCCTCCACGACAACATCTGGCGCATTCTTGAAGATGCTGAGGGCTGGTTCTGGTTGTTGCCCCAGCCCCCGTACGAGGATTTTGACATCTGGCACCCGGTGACGCGGGAGCGCACCACTTTTTTGGAAAAATTTGGCCCTCAGCAAGTAGTACCAACCGCTCATCCGGCAGGCTGGGTCGTTTCTTCTGTTGACCAGACCTTGCTCGCCAAATTGACTCCTGACCAACTTTTCACCTTCCATCCCGCCAGAGGGATACAAACCATTGAATTAGAAGGTGTTGAACTGTTCGACTATCAGTACGGCCACAATTTTGGGCGTTCGTTGATTGCCGCTGGGCAGAGCATCTGGATTTTTAACAGTAAAAACCAGATGATGGAAGTGGATTGGGAGGGACGACCCTTGCGCCATTACCAGCACGGCCAGCACGGCCACGTTTTGCAGTTCAACCGCTCCATCCATAGCGATGCCTTTCCGTTCATTTATTTTGAATGGTACACCGACATGCACATCAAAAAAGAGGCTTTCATGATTGACCGAAAGGGCGGGCAGCGAGCTTTTCCGGTAGCCTACTGGTACCCTTCGCTACTGCCAACAGCAGATGTGGCAAGCATCGGGGAGGATATTTTGTACGATGATTTTTCCTTTTATACCCTGAACGGCGACCTGATTTACAGCATTCCCAATCGTCAAATCAACGAATCGATCAGCACTTACCGGGCCTTCTTTTTTTCGCCACAGGGCGACCTCTGGACAGGGGACGACTTTGGCCTCCAAAAAATCAGCATCCGTAAAAATCCTTTCAAAAATTACCTGCAAAGTGAGGGGAACAACCGCAACGCCATCCGGGGCATCCACGCCGACGAAGGCCGAATCATCTTCAACGTGGAGCACCTCGGCCCGGCCATCATCAACCGGGCGACCGGCAGGGTAAAGCAACTGAACTTTGTGGAGCGTGGTTTTGGAAACGAAGCATTGGTCAAATTACGAGACGGGCGTTTTGCTTTCGGCCAGGCCCGGGGACTGGGCCTCATGGATGGCCAGGACCTTTCGGTGGAAGTACATGACCTCGAAGTTTACCCGTGGGCCATTTTTCAGATTGCCGCCAACACGCTCTGGCTTGGTACGGAGAAGGGCTTGCTGGTTTTTGATTTGGCAAACAAAACGGCCCGGCCATTTGAAAAATACAATAGCTTCGACGACCTCCGCACGGCCCACTTTACCCATATCGGCAGCAGCCGGGACGGGCATTTATGGCTCTGTACGAACAAGGGATTTTTCAAAGCAGACCAGGAGCGAGGCATCCTCGCCCAATACGCAAAAAAAGGAGAGGGGCCCTTCCTACTTCCCCACGATGTCGTGTACCACTTTTGCGAGGACAAGGACGGCACCTTCTGGCTGGCCAGCGGAGGAGGCGGGTTGATTCAGTTGGCAGTCAGCGGTCAGCAGTC
>JBFIJS010000141.1:0-8231 GCA_041600595.1 Saprospiraceae bacterium
AAAGAGGTCATAATAGACGCCACCAATTACTACGTAGGATTCGTAAATCCCAAAACCAGCGATCGCCAAGGAAGGACTACAAAACAAACCTATCAGAAACAAGCAGGCATTTCTAAAACACCTGAAAGATCTTGCCTTTGAAACACAATTAGCAAAACTTGTTTTTTTGTTCAAATAAATTAGCCACTTCATATTCTTGAATTTTATTTTGTTAAAAAAATAAATCAGGAAAATTATATTTTTATCATCCTCTCTCGCCATAAACTTCTTCCAGACTCATTTAACTGAAGACTGTATATCCCACTTGGCAGTAAAAACATATCTACTTCCACAACATTTTCTCCTGTCAATAAATGCACTTCTTGTTCTATAAAAACTTTTCCCATAGCATCAATAATGGTCAGCTTTGCCTTTACATCATTTGGCACATTAAAATAAACCTTTGTAATTCCTTGCGTCGGATTTGGAGCAATCACCGGTTTTTCTACCTTCCCCGGAAGCATCACGCTCCGCACCACCGAATAAGAAAAGCTCCCATCTTCGTCCACCATTTTTAAGCGGTAGAAATAACGTGTTCCGGCCGTAACCGATTGATCTTCAAAAAAATAATAAGCCTCCTGATGTCCTCCTTTTCCATCAACCCAGGCTATTTTATTAAACAGACGGCCATCGGTGGAGCGCTGCAATTCGTAGCCGGAAAAATTAATTTCGCTGGCGGAGGTCCAATTTAGATGAATGTATTTTTCGACGGGGCTGGCGCTAAAGTTTATTAGTTCGACGGGTAGGGGACTTGACGCAGAAGCTGCATAAAAAATTCCGGTGACTTCCGTCGCATTATATTCCTGATAATGATTACCATTATTGTCGTCTGTCCAGGTATTAATTATTAATTCAAAATCACCGGTGCCATTACCGTTATTGGAATGCTCAAAAGTGAAAATAACATATTCCTCTCCAGCATTCAGCGTAGGAGTTGCAAACCCAAATCCCGTAAAAACTTGATAGTTATACCCGCCGTCGGTACCGGAAGTACCCGCCGAAACTGAAATAATACCAGGATTAGGCGAATTGAAATTCTGTAGCGTAACACCGTAAGAACTAAGCCATCGGACGGTAAAAACATTATTACCGTAGTTCGATCCGGAATAGTTTACCTGTGGTTTTATCCTGATTTCGAATTGATTATCATTATTGGGATTGAAAATACCAATATCAATTTGTGAGTAACAGGAGAAAGAAACAACGCCCGATAAAAACAAAGTCATTACCAGGGAAAAATATTTTTTATTTTGTAATTGTTTGTTCATTTTCAAAGTATCAAGGCAGTTGTTCAGAAATAAAATTATTTAAAGTACTGGCACCGATATTTGACAATATTAGAACCCGATCATTTGCAGAGCCAACATACTTCACCTGACCATCTAAATTGACGTCTGTTGATAAATAACCATTTACAACATTATTGAGCGTACTGGCGCCGATCGCAGAAAGAATAACCGCCCGATCATTACCTGACCCTACGTATTTAATTTCGCCGTTGGCATTCGCATCCCCTGCCCACAACCCCATCACACTGCCCAGGTCTTTTTGCGCATTCGTGCCCCAGGTGGCATTGCCACTATCGGTAAAATCATGGCTGTTAATGGTGTTGCCCAACGTGAGCACCGCTGCGGTCATGGCCCCGAGGTGGTTACGGTGCCGGATGGCGAGGTAATAATCGTCGGCAGCTACCCCGTTGAAGAAGACCGGGGAAACGCCATCCCCGCCAACCACATCGCCATCCCGTTGCACCAGGGCGCTTCGGGTTTCCAGAATGGTGGCCGGTGTATTTTTGTCCCGCAGTTCAATTTTTACCCAATCGACGATGGCGTCGTCGCCGGTTACTGCCAATGCCGCAGCGGATACGGTATCTGTGCCGCCATAAGGCGTGATCGTCGGAATATATCCTCCGGAGCGGAGCGCATCCGACATCAGCCCGGCACCCGTGTTGTAGGGGCCTTGCAGGAAAACCTTAGGACGGAGAGACAGGCCGCCATTATTGATAAAAGTACCGGTAAAACAGGGATCGACCGATGGCATAAACGCCACCTCGTGCGGGATAATGACGGTGCTGGTACAAGCTGGCACCAGCCCCTCTTCCCAGTTGTGACAGTCCTCCCAGTCGGAAGAACCGCCATTGCTCGTCCAGATTGAAACGGTGGTGTTTGGCGGAAAACTGGCCGTCGTCACGTTGGCCGGGGCCGAGTAGGTCATTTTTACATAACACTTTTGACCCGCCGTGCTAGCGCTCGTGTTTCGCACCTTGATCGTTACCCAGCGTACAGATGTATTGGTGAACGAACCGGAAACAGTGGCCGTGCTCCCATTATCGGTATGCAGAAGGTTGCCCTCCAGATCGTAAAAATCAATGGTCAGATCGGTACCGGGCGTGCCGAGTATCAGCTCGTACGCAACGGAAGTATTGGCATCGGCAAATATTTTTCCCACCACCCGGTCGTTGGGAGAATTGTTAGGCGTCCGGCCTCCTTGCCCCAGTGATTCGCAGTGGCTATCTCCGAGGTCATCCTCCATTTCCCACTCCTGTGTCGTCGTAATGGGCGCATTGACATAGCTGCTCAAGTTCTGGCCAGCCGGTGCCCAGATGGAATAACCATGATAATGTGCCCCGTGATCAGCATAGTTGGTTGAATACGTAAAATCAGGATATCCGACTCTTTTGGTTTTAATATTCACCCGGTTACGACAAGGAATATTACAATTTTGCGTCGGGCAACTGGGGTCGGGGCCCAGAACAGTGGTCGTGGCAGATATTCCTCCGGAATAGTCTTCCAGCACTGTACCAACAGGGAAATCGGTATCCACCCAGGCTTCTTCCTCGTCATCTCCTACGCTACCGAAAGCATCGGTAACCCCAATGAGCGCTTTGCCGCTGCGCTCAATCACCAAATAATCATCGTTATTGTTACTGTTGGTTTTTACATTATAAAACGAGCATTCGTTACTCGGTACTTTATAATCTCCCTCTTTAAAACCTAAAGCTCCATGCGCCAGCATGATATTGGCAACATCCTGATTAGCAGGCAGATCAGTCGTGTTGGAGGGAAGGTGAGAAAAACGTTTACTCGTGTTAGCAATATTAAACAGATCCTCAAAAAAGATCTGCGGATTGCCATCCATGGCGCAGGCCACGGCATAGGCCGCTCCGAGGCGGGGTTCTGTTATTTCGATATGCGGGGATAACTCGTCGCCGGTATTCCATCCGGTAATATTGCCATCAGGATCCACCTGTGGCCGGTACGTATCGTGGTTGTTGATAAAAGGAACAGTCCGGTGAATGCGCACCCCATTGATATCGATATACCTGATGGACTGCTGAGCGCTGGGTAGATTTCCCATATCGAAAGCACCGTTGCTATAGATCATGTCATACAGACTGCTGTTGTTGGAGAAAGCTCTGAGACTAAAATCAAAAGTACCAGAGCGATGATTGACGGCCGTCACCCATCCGTCTAAAGCGCCGGCATCACCAACCCATTCGCCTACGGCAAACATTTCATCGCCGCCATCGGCCCAGCCTGCCTCTTGCTGGAGGTTGTATAAAAAATCTTCTGAAGCATAGGCAGGAAAATGTTTTACCGCATCAATGCGAACGCCGTCAAAGCCCGTTTGCTTTTTGTACCAAACGAGCCACTCCCGGGTATGCTTACGCATGTAGCCATTGTTGGTACCGATGCCGCCATTTCCGTAAGGGGAATACGTTGTTTGATCGGGATTATAGGCCGCATTGCTGCTGTAACCATGCGCCCCGTCCCAGTAACAGACATCCGGACCAAAGCCTTGCCAGCAGATCGGGTCAGCGTTGGGGTCACAGACTCCCTGCGAGCAGCCGTGGTCGGGGTTGGGGTGGTAGTTTTGGTGGTTTTTGGGAAAACGCCCTTCCCGGGCCAGGTAATCAGTCGCTGATTGGTCGGTCGCCGGAGTTTTATAACAGGCGTACCGAAAGTTTTTCCAATTATCCGTGCAGGCAGCAGCGGGAGCTGCCGGGTCCTGTCCGCCGCCGCCGGTATCGCTACCGGCCCCGATGACGTGATTTGGTACGATATCCTGAATCACTTCAATGCCATTGGCGTGCAACACCGCCACCATCCGCAACAGTTGGTCTTTGGTACCGACCCGGGTCGTCGCATCGTTCTTTTGCATTTTATCGCCGAGGTCATAATGATCGTACGGTGCATACCCGACCCCTTTCGAGCCAAAATCCTGATTTTTGACCGTCGGCGGAATCCAGACGGCATCCACGCCCATGTCCTTGAGGCGGGGAGCGAGTTCGGTCAGATAATCGGCCCAGCCGTTGGGGAAGTTGTTATTCCAGTAGTCCCACCAGAAGCCCTGCACAACGGTCTTTTTTTCGTAAGATGTTTGGGAAAACAGGCACGACGGGAAAAAAGCAACCAGCAGCAGGCCGGTTAGTGCCCGTATCCATTTTGGGTTTGGAAGGAACGCCAGGATGGCCCCCAACCTTGAAGTGTACTGTTTGTCCATATTAAGTTACCTGTATTACCGTCCTTGGTTCAGTTAAAGAATTGTAGCTGCCTGGCTAATGGGGAAACAAGAATTGACTGAAATTAGCTGGTGTTTCGGGAAGGCATTTTTAACACACTGCCACTTTTTTACTGCGTCGTATTTCGCTGTTGTTGGTTTTGTGCGTTCGCAAAATTTGCTGAATATCGTTGGAGACCTGACTGCTTCAAACGCTTCAGCGCGCTTAACCATAGATTGAACCTGCACCAAACCTACTTTTTCTTGAGTAAAACCACTTCACAAATTTATTGACAGGAAAGGAGACAAAAGAATTGGAAACAAAAAATAATCGTAGCCGAAAAATATCACAAAATACTGTTTATCAATATCTTACAATCAATTGTTTATAAGTCGTAACAAAAAATAACGTATGCTCTCATTCATTTCATTCTGTTCCACCGGCCGGGATAAGACTAAAAAGGCAGTTTTAGCCCCCTTCAAAACAATTATTCACCTTTCGGAAGAACCTTGTTATCCTACACAAACCGAGCGATCCAATCTTTGTTCTCCGATGGCTTTTTGAAACCATCCTCCCGGGGACTTTCGAGGTACAAAACCAGATCAAACCCTTTTTATCTCGGCACCCAACTGGTTCAAACGATCATCGATTCTCTCGTACCCGCGGTCAATCTGATGAATATTGTGGATCGTGCTCGTTCCCTTTGCGGATAGTGCAGCAATCAACAAGGCTACCCCCGCCCGGATGTCCGGTGAGGTCATCTGAATTCCTCTCAACTGAAAACGCCGGTTTAAACCAATGACAGTCGCCCGGTGCGGATCGCAGAGAATGATCTGAGCGCCCATATCGATCAGTTTGTCAACAAAGAACAGGCGGCTCTCAAACATTTTTTGGTGAATCAAAACGCTGCCCTTCGCCTGCGTGGCCATGACCAGCAGAATACTCATCAGGTCGGGCGTAAACCCCGGCCAGGGCGAGTCGTAAACGGTCATGATGGAGCCGTCGATAAAGCTGTGTATTTCGTATTCCTCCTTGGCCGGCACCCGAATGTCGTCGCCCTGGATGTGCAAATCCACGCCCATTCGTTCGAAAACGGGCAATATGTTGCCCAATTCCTGCACCCCGGCATCTTTGATTGTCAGGTCGGACTGAGTCATGGCCGCCAGACCAATGAAACTGCCCACCTCGATCATATCCGGCAGGCAACGATGGGTCGCCCCGCCCAATGATGTGACCCCTTCAATAACCAGCAGATTGGAACCAACCCCGCTGATCTTCGCCCCCATTTGGTTGAGCAATTTACAAAGTTGCTGAATGTAAGGCTCACAGGCGGCATTGTAAATGGTAGTTGTGCCGCTGGCCAGCACCGCCCCAAAAATGACATTGGCGGTCCCGGTCACCGAAATTTCATCCATCAAAATATAAGCCCCCTGCAATTGCGGAGCTTCAATAAAATAGGTGCGGATATCGGGATCGTAGTGGAATTGAGCCCCCAGTTTTTGCAACCCCAGGAAGTGGGTATCCATGCGGCGACGGCCGATTTTATCACCTCCAGGCTGAGGAAGCATCGCCTTGCCAAAGCGACCGAGCAAGGCCCCCATGGTCATCACCGACCCCCTGATACTGCGGGCCTTCCGGCGAAACTCCTTATCTTCAAAAAAGCCCAGATCAACCTTGTCGGCCTGAAAGCTGTACGTATCATGGTTGATGCGCTCAACCGTGACGCCGAGCCCTTCCATCAGTTCGATCTGCCGCTGTACATCCAGGATGTCGGGGATATTGGAAATGGTTACTTTTTCGGTTGTAAGCAACGGCGCACAGATAACCTGCAAGGCTTCATTTTTGGCACCTTTAGGAGTGATGTCGCCGCTGAGGGGGCGACCGCCTGTTACTTCAAAAGAGGTCGATTGCATGAAAAATGTTTTGATTTCTAGTGGCGGCGAAGATACATAGAGTTATCTGCAGGGTGTTATGAGAAAGAAGACATCCCCGGGCAGACACTATGTATTTGGAAGCCCGGGCCGTCTGATCACAAGTCGAACCCAATGTCCTTCCGGAAATTTTTTCCCTCAAAATCTATGAGTCTGGCATTTTTATTCGACACCTTGATAGCCTCTTTGAATGTTTCACCAAAAGAAGTAATAGCCAGCACACGCCCGCCGTTGGTCACAATTTTTCCATCCGAGGATTTGGTACCGGCATGAAAAACAATACTGCCTTTTACCTTATCCAAATTAGTAATCTCCTTTCCTTTTTCGTAGCTGCCGGGGTAGCCACCGGAGGTGAGCATGATGGTCGTAGCCGCCCGTTCGTCCTCTGCGATCTTTATCTTATCCAGCCGGCCTTCCCGGATGGCCACGAACATTTCCACCAGATCATTTTTTAGTCTTGGTAAAACAACCTCTGTTTCGGGATCGCCCATGCGGCAGTTATATTCGATCACGTACGGTTCGTTATTGACAACGATGAGTCCCAGAAAAATAAAACCCTGATAGTGGATGCCCCGGTCCTGCAAACCCTTGATGGTAGGCTGGATAATGCGCTCCTCGACTTTTTTCATCATCTTTTTATCCACGAAAGGGGGAGGGGAAACGGCTCCCATGCCACCGGTATTGGGCCCGGTATCGCCTTCGCCTACCCGCTTGTAATCTTTAGCGACGGGAAGTATTTTGTAGGATTGGCCATCAGTCAGCACAAAAACGCTGAATTCGATCCCGGAAAGGAATTCCTCTATCACGACCTTACGACTGGCTTCGCCAAATTTACCACTGAGCATCGAGCGAATCTCCGCCTCGGCTTCCTCCTTGCTCGGGCAAATAACGACCCCCTTGCCAGCCGCCAACCCATCGGCCTTCAAGACGATCGGTGTCACTGCTTTTTTGTAAATAAAATTGATGGCGGCTTGGGCCCTTGTCGCAAAAAACTCCCGGTACCCCGCCGTCGGAATGCCATACTGCTGCATGAATTTTTTCGCATACGACTTGCTGCCCTCCAGTTTTGCCCCCTGCAAGGATGGCCCGATGACCGTGACATGCGAAGTACTGCGCATTTTTCGCAAGTAGTTCCAAACACCGTTTACCAATGGTGCCTCCGGCCCGACTACGACCATATCAATGCCTTTGTCCACCACAAAATGATGGATAGCACCGTTGTCCATGATGTCAAGCGACACGTTTTCACCGAGTTCGGAAGTGCCTGCGTTCCCGGGGGCGATGAATAATTTTTCACAAAGAGGGCTTTGTTTGATCTTCCAGGCGAATGTGTGTTCCCTGCCGCCGCTGCCGAGTAGAAGGATTTTCATAGTTTTGAGTTAGTGAGTTTTAAAGTTTGCGAATCTGGGGTTGGCGGGCAAAGATAAGCGTTGTGCCATTTAATCAAATCCGGAGCGTTTTTCCTTTTTTATGATGGTAAACAGAAATACCCATGATAATGAGCACCTCCAGGACACTGACCAGCAACCAACTCCCGGGTTTTTTAAAATAAACCAGTATAATCAATCCGGTCGCCAGCAGCAGGAGGCCCAATGCACCAAATAACCAGGTGTGAATAATGGCACCCTGCTCAATCGACACCGTGGTACGAACGGCAGCGGTGGATGGCAAAAAGATATATTTCCATTTGTCATAATCCCAAAGCAGCAACCAGACCGTTGCCAGCAACATCAGAAAGGTCACGGTCGGCGTCCCCTGCA
>JBFIJS010000142.1:0-8205 GCA_041600595.1 Saprospiraceae bacterium
ACCACCTACTATGCCGACACCGACGGCGATGGCTACGGCGACCCGGACAATACCATAGAGCTTACCTGTAACCCGGCCGGCTATGTACTCGACAACACCGACTGTGACGATACCAATCCCGCCATCAATCCCGCCGCTACCGAAGTCTGCGACGGCATGGACAATAACTGCGACGGGAATATTGACGAAGACAATGTCTGTTGCCCTGCGGATAATATTTTGTACGTCAACGACGATGCCACGGGCCTGAACAACGGACTGACCTGGGATGACGCTTTCACCGACCTGCAAAGCGCCCTGACCAGCAATTGTCCCGGCGTTGCCGAAATATGGGTGGCCGCCGGCACTTACACTCCCGGCACGGCCCGTACGGATGCATTTGTCATGAAAAACAACCTCGCCATTTACGGTGGTTTCCCCAATTCGGGAAATCCGGGATTCGGCGACCGCAACCCCGACCCGGCCACCAATGGTACCGTACTCAGTGGGGAGATCGGCGCAGCGGGTATTGCTGATAACAGCCATACGGTCGTGATTGGCTCCGGTACAGATAACACGGCTATTCTTGATGGATTTACCATTTCGGGGGGAAATGCCGATGAAGATTTTGGCTTTCCATCACTTGGTGCAAGGGGCGGGGGTATGTATATCAATGAAGGTTCACCAACGGTCAGCAATTGTCTTTTTACCGAGAATTTTGGGGCCTTCGGAGGTGGGCTGTATATTCTGAACGATCTTTCCCTTACCCTAAACAATTGTAGTTTCCTAAATAATACTGGTTCTTATGGAGGCGGAATATACAGTGAAGGAGGGAATGCAAACCCAACGTTACAGAACTGCACCTTTGAATCGAACACTGCAACAATAGTTGGCGGTGCAGTTTATGGCATAAGTTCTATTTCGATCATTGACTGTCAAATCAACGGGAACCAAGCAGAAAGTGTCGCCGGGGTTTTTGTCAGCAACGGTGTATTGGAAATGACCAATACTGTAGTCAGTAACAACAATGCAACAACATTTAGCGGAGGTATCTGGGTACAACTTAGCCCTGGCTCGATAATAACCAATTGCTTGATCACTGACAATACGAGTCAGGAAGACAACGGAGCCATAGGCAATGGCAGTGCACCTAACCAGTCATCAGTACTGACTTTGGTTAATTCTACCATAGCCAATAACTCTTCGGTTGCCCCTAATGGAGCCGTCTGGTCAACAGGTGACAACTCAACCACCAATTTAAAAAACACCATTGTTGCCAATAATACCGGAGGTAATTTTTACGCCGATGAAGGAAGTACCATCAATGATTTTGTATCGCTGGGAAACAACCTTGACAGCGACGGGTCAAGCAATTTCATAAATGGTACAAATGGTGATATTGTGGGATTCGATCCGCTCTTTGTTGGTGGCAATGATTACCACCTTTCCGAATGTTCTCCCGCCATAGACGCTGGTACCGCTACTGGTGCTCCGGCCAATGACCTCAACGGAAACGCCCGTCCCGTGGATGCGGCACCCAACCGGCCCGGAGATTTTGACATGGGAGCTTACGAGTTTCAGGGAACGACGCCACTTCCCCTGGCTTCCTGCCAACCTCAAACGGTGCAGTTGGACCCAACCGGTAATGTCACCATTGCCGCTGCTTTGTTCGACAGCGGTAGTACGGGGTGTGGATTGAGCCTGTCGGTCGATGGTGCAACATCCCTGACTTTTGATTGTGGGAAAATAGGAACTCATCCTGTTATTTTGACCATAGCGGACATCTTCGGTCAGCAGAGTACCTGCCAGACTACCATCACCGTGCAGGATGAAATAGCTCCGCTTCCGGTTTGTAAAACAACGACTGTTCAACTCAATGCCACGGGCAATTATTCCCTGCAGGAAAGCGATGTACTGGACGCCGCAACCGACAACTGCGGGAACGTCAGCATCGTCAGTATAAACCCCGGTTCGGTAAGTTGCAACAACACCAACGCACCTGTCTCTGTCACCGTCATCGTCACCGATGGCAACGGTAATGAGGCCAACTGCACAGCTACCCTGACAGTAGAAGATAATATTTCGCCTTCGGCAAATTGTACAACAACAACGATCACCGCCACGCTCGATGCGAATGGCAATTACACCGTCAACCCAAATGAAATCAACGACGGTAGTTCCGATGCATGCGGCGGGGTGACCCTGGCGGTCAGCCCGTCCTTGCTGACCTGTCAGCACGAAGGTCTTAATACCATTACGCTGACCGTCACGGACGAGGACGGAAATTCCGACCAATGTACTTCCACCGTGGAGGTTGCACCGTTCATCTCGGTCAGCAGCATTGTTTCCAATGCGGAAAGCTGCGCCGGAGCCGGAGATGGGTCCATTGCCATCACGGCGAGTGCCGGCGGCGGACAGCTTGGGTATTCTATCAACGGCGGTCAGAGTTACCAGTACACCGGCATTTTCAACAACCTGACACCTGGCACTTATAACATCGTATTAAAAGCATTCGGGATTCCCAATAATTGTGTGCACATGGCATCGGCCACCATTCTGGCTGGTCCGGCACCAACTACCTGGTACAAGGACCTGGACAACGACGGCTATACCGACTACGTGACGCAGACCAGTTGCACGCAACCAACAGGCTACAAGGCATTGTCTGCCCTGAACGGCCCCGAAGAAGACTGCGACGACAACAAAGCCAATTGGTTCCCGGGACAGGTTTGGTATCCGGACTATGATGTCGATTTCTACGGTGCCCTGCCGGCGGTCGTGCAGTGTTCCCGCCCCGCCGGCCACCGCCGGGCGGACAACCTGATCGAGGTGGACACGGACTGCGAAAACAACAATGCGGCCATCCATCCGGGTGCGACGGAAATCTGCAACGGCATCGACGACGATTGCGATGGCGAGATAGATGAAGGGGTGTCCGACATGACCTACGTGGGCAATGTGCAGTTTACTTCACAGGCCCAACTCGACGCCTGGCCACCGTGTTACAGCATCATCCAGGGCACGGTGACGATCACCGGTGCCAATGTCACCGACCTGACGCCCCTGGCGAATATTACCGAGATCACGGGCAACCTGTCGGTAGTAACGAGCACCACACTGGCGAGCCTGAACGGCCTGGAGAGCCTGGCTACTGTCGGTGGCACCTTGTCCATTTATTACAACTTCCAGTTATCGGACTGCTGCGCCATTGACGACCTGTTGACGAACGGCGGGGTAGGGGGAGCTACGATTATCTTCTTCAACGCCACGGGATCGCATTGCAACAGTGCAGCGGCAATTATGGCGGCTTGTAACCCGGTGCCATTGGCAGGAGGCGGAAATAACGTTTCAGTACAGGCTTGCAGTGATTGTATCCCGCAGGGGCTGCTACGGGTTTATCCCAACCCGGCCTCCACCGTGATCCAGGTGCGCTGGAGCGGCGACAACCCTTCCGGCACGGTTCAACTAACCGATCTGCTGGGTCGGGTACTGATGGAGCAGGAACTGCAAGCGGAAAACCAGTTTAATGTTTTCCGGCTACGGTCCGGCAACTATGCGATCCGGGTAAAAGCGGACGGGTACAAGCAGCAGGTGGAAAGGGTAGTGGTGGACCGGTAGGTTGAGGAAAACAAATTGATGCTACGAAATGAGATAAAACGATGAGGTTGCACATTTCGCCCCTGCGGGGGCGGTGAAGAAATGCCGGACGGTCATCGGATGGTTATTTAGCCCCGGCGGGGCGGAACGGAACAGCATATTGATTGCGATGATGTGGACTGTTTCGCTCCGCCGGAGCTTAATGGCCACATTGAGTGGTTTTGGACCTCCAAGTTTCGCCCCTGTGGGGCGCTAAAGCAACCAGCGGATGTGGTATTTTACCCGAAATTTCCAGACCATCTAAACTTCCCCCTTCAGCGAGAGCTTGATCAATTCTCCCTTACTATTGATGTTTAATAGTCTGTAAATGTGCATGATATGAGTCCGGACGGTGTCGATGGAGATGTCGTGGCGGGCGGCAATCATTTTATAGCTCAGCCCGTCAACAATGCCCTGGACGATTTCCAGCTGTCGGTCGGTGAGGTTGTGCCTGGCCTTTTTGGGTTTTGGGGAAAAATGTTCCACGACCTTGCGGGCTATCGAAGGTGACATGAAGGAGCCGCCGCGGCTTACGGTCAGCACTGCTTCCCGTATTTGCAGCAAAGAAGTTTGTTTGGTGAGGTAAGAACAGGCTCCGGCACAAAGAGCAGCAAATATTTTTTCGCTGTCTTCAAAAGTCGTCAGCATGATGATGTCCACCTCGGGCAGTCGCTGGCGGATAGTAGGAATGCCTTCAATGCCGGACATGCCCGGCAGTTGGATGTCCAGGAGCAATACGTCAGGCTTGGATTGCGTGTTGCTGTCAGTCAAGCTGATGAATTCTTCCACTGAGGTAGTGACGGAGGTCAGTAGAAACTGGGGATTGTTTCCAAAGTAGGTCTGGAGGCTCTCCAAAACCACCGGATCGTCTTCGATGATGGCGAGATTAATTATTTTCATGGAACAAAGATAGCCGCCAAAGCGTATCAACGGTATCACATTTTCATGTTACGCAGAAGTAAAAAATCTGCTATTTTTCCGCTGTAAAAATCTGCTTTTGTCAACATCTAAGGCGTTTCATACCGTTTTGTTTTTGCTGCTGGCGTTGTCAGTATTTGCCCACCGCCTGCCCAAACCCGATGCCCTTACCATGGAAGATGGCCTGGGGTTCCGGGATGTCAAGGCTGTTGCTCAGGACAGCCGGGGTCTGATGTGGTTCGGTACGACGCAGGGTGTGGAGCGATACGATGGCCGTTATTTCACAAAATACGGTAACGATCTGCAGTCCGATTTTCCCTTTCCGGTCGGATCGGTTTCCAATGAAGATATGGTGATGGTGAGTGATTCCAGCATGTGGGTGTTGGCTGGAGGTACTTTATTTTCTCTTAATATGTGGACTAACGAGGTCGTCAACCTCAGTCAGGCAGCGGGCCTGAAAGAGGGCGAGGCCTATACCCTCCGGCAGGCGAAAAATGGTGCAATTTGGCTTGTTACGGACGATAAGTTGGAGCAGGTACTGTATTCGTATGAAGGTAACCTGCGCTTCCGGAAAGTGGCAAGGGCGAAGCACCTGCGGATGCCTTTCAATGATATCGCCTTCGATACCCTGGGTAATGTTTGGTGGAGTACCAACCTGGAAGGTCTGCGGCTCTTTACTCCTGGAGGTGAATTGTTGCATGCCGTCAAGCCCGACAGTTTCATCTGGTACGGAACAAAAATGTATTTCACCAATATTTCTACCGACAGCGACAACCGGGTCTTCGTGTTTCCCAAAAGCACCAACGCCATCTGGGAGTATCATCCCGAAACGGGCCGGCACGATGTTTTAGCCGGAGACTTATCCGCCAGGGTGTACCGGCTGTTGGAGGATACCCGCGGCAACCGTTGGTTTGTCACTTTCGACGGATTGCTCCATTGGGGGCAAACGGGTGAATGGACAGATTTTACGGCGGCCTTGCACAATCACTTATCTTTTTCCCATATTCATCATTTGTTTGAAGACCGCACCCACCTGCTCTGGGTTGCGACTGACAACGGGCTGCTCCGGTTCCCGATAGGCAGGGATATTTTTCAAAACCACCTGACGGTACCGGATGCTGTGTGGGGTAATGCCATGCGGGGTATTTTTGCCGGCAAGGATGGAGAAATCTATGCCTTATGTGAAAATGGCCAGATGGGACTGCACCGGTTGGGCCGGGATCAGCGAAAGGATAGTGTGGTCATTGCCTATCAGAATTATTCACCACTGGCCGTGACCATGAGCAATGCCTTTAATGTGGTGGTTGATAAACAGGAAAACATAGCCTGGACGCTCAACGACTTTTTACTGAAAATTGACCTGGACAACTATCAGTGCCAGGTTGTGGAAGATTTCGACAGCATTTTCAATAAAGTCCGCAGCAACCCGGTTTCTCTGCTGCGGGAGGGGTTGTTATTGTTAGGTTCCGAATTGGGAAAATTGACACTTTATGACCCCCGTAGCCGCCAATATTCGAGTTTTTTCCAAAAAGGAAAAGACGGCCTGCCCGACACCAATCCACTGGCCATTCTGGAAGATGATCACGGCCTGATCTGGGTGAGCACGGCCTCCGAGGGCTTGTTCTGCTTCAAACGAAATGGGGAAAAGCTGGCTCATTTTACCACCAAATCCAAACCCGCTCTGGGCAGAGACAACGTCCTGTCTTTGCTGTACGATAAATCGGGCCGGCTGTGGGCTGGCACTTTTGGTGGTGGCTTGCACTGCCTCGAACTGCCAGCTGGCGGACTGACTTCGCAAAATTTATCGACGGTTGGTATCCGGATTTTTACCCAAAAAGACGGTCTCAGTGACAACAATGTGGTCAGCATCCTGGAAGATGAGGATGGCAATATCTGGGCAGCTACCTACAACGGACTGTCGTGCTATCGGCCAACGGAGGGTGTTTTTCGAAACTTTTTTAAAGAAGACGGGCTGTCCAATAATGAATTCAATTACGCCTCTGCTTTCAAAGATGCAGAAGGCGGGATGTGGTTCGGTGGTATGAATGGGGTGAATTATTTCAACCCCAAAGATATTTTGGAAACAGACCCCAACCCGCCACTCTGTCTGACAAGTTTTACAAAATACAACGATCGGGTTGATAGTACGCAGGTGCAAATTATTGGTAAACAGCCAGTTGGCGGCTATGTTATTACACCTTCGGACAGTTGGTTTCAGTTTAGCTGGGCCCTCCCCAATTATTTTCAGCCCGACAAAAACCAGTATTACGTCCGGTTGGAGGGGTTGGAAGGCGATTGGTCCTACATCGGGAGCTCGCCTTTTGTACGCTACAATAAATTACCTCACGGGCAGTACATCCTGCGGGTGAAAGGCTCGGACAGTAAAGGAAACTGGAGCAGCAGCGAACTGGCTGTGCCCATCACGGTACGCCCCGTTTTTTACCAGACCTGGTGGTTTTACCTGATCGTATTGGCAGTGGTGGCCGGCATTGGTTTTGCCATCAGCCGTTTTCGTTTACAGCGTTTGCTAGAAATGGAACGCATGCGCACCCGCATTGCCAGCAACCTGCACGATGAGGTAGGTTCTATGCTGTCCGGTTTGGCCATGCAGGCTGAACTGGCCGAAATGACCGCTGCCGAAAAAGACCGGCCACGGCTGCAACATATTGGAGCTATCAGCCGGAATGCAGTTTCCAAAATGCGGGATCTCGTCTGGAGTATCGACAGTCGACGGGATAAGCTGAAAAACCTGCTCGATCGAATGCAGGAACAAGCCATCGATCTCCTGCAACCCCGTGATATCATCTGCCATTTCGAACTCGGTGAGCTGCCGCTGGAGAAAAAGCTACCCGTGGATGTGCGACAGCATTTATTCCTGATATTCAAAGAAACACTGAACAATGTGGCCCGGCACAGCAATGCCACCAGGGTAACGGTACGATTGGGCAATTTTCGGGGACGTTTTGAAATGAGCATTCACGACAACGGAACGTTGTTCGAAACGGAAAAGGTGGCGACCGGATTGGGTCTTGCCAATATAGAGATGCGGGCAAAGCAGTTGCGGGCGAGCCTGGAAGTGGTGCATCGCAAAGGATTTACAGTTCGGCTCACTATGAAGGCCATTTAATAGCATCACATTAAGATGTGATACCATAGCGATTTTTCGGATTGTATCTTTGCTTTAGTAAAAGGCCAAATGAAAACAACTTTAGATATTTTTCACGCTCAAAGCAGCCCTTCCCGAATTCTTTTCTTGGAAATAAAACACGTGCTGATGGTGCTTTTTAGGAGTTTCAGCATGAAAATAAGTTCTGATAAGACAAAAAAAGCAATGCCATCTCCAGGCGAAATAGCTGATTCCCCTGATACACATCCTGTTTTTATTGACCCGAATTTTTCTAAAACTAAAAATTAGCGATTTTTGGTCACCGGAGAAGAACAATCAAAAGAACAATCATGAAATACACCATCATCCTGCTCCTCGCATTTGCCGCCTGCCATAATACCAGTCAAAAGGAACCGGCAACAGCCGAACCCTGGCTGCTGACCGAAGACCCCTCCACCGGCCGTTCCGGCTATCAGACCAGCGCCGGTGAAATGGCCATTCCCTTCGATAAATATGAAGCTTGCCTCACGGACACGTTTCGTACCCATGCCATCGTCCTGACCAAA
>JBFIJS010000143.1:0-8180 GCA_041600595.1 Saprospiraceae bacterium
AAATTAGGTCGGAACGAAGAGTGGGATATTCACGCTTTAAACACAAAAAATGGGGTAAAAGGGATAGGTTCAGCTTGCCTCATATATAGTATTTTCTACTACTTGATATTCCCAGCAAAAAAGAAGGTAATCCATTAATTGCAGGTTGTCATGTCTTTAAATATTCAATTAAATTAAATGTAAATAGCGCTGCTTTTTTCTGATTTAAAACAGCTATACTTGCATAAATTACTGAATCTCCATCTCTAAACCCTGTTACTGCTTATAATTTATTGTTGGTCTTAAAGACAACACGGTCAGATGAATACAGTTGAGAGCTTTCTTAAAAGTCTGACTAAAACCAGTTCACAATCACTTACACCTCTATTAGTAGTTTCATTCTAAGAGGAAATTTAACCGAAACAATTCTTTCACAAACACTTGACCCTCCGGTCAACATCTTTTATGTACTGCCAATGGCCAGTACACTTTAATCATAATCAGACTAATCATTTATTCATTTAAAACTTTACAACCAATGAAATTTAAGAATACTGTTATGTATGGCGTAGCACTCTGCTTTTTGCTGCTGAGTTCTAATGCTATCGGCCAGAAAATCGTAAAAGGCGTCGATTTTACCGCCGAAGAGGCCAAAGTGCAAATGGCCAACGAGCAGCCCAACTCTTACTTCGTGGAGATTGGAGGGCCAAATAATTATTATTCGAAGCAAACTATTGAGTTCACCAATGAAATCTCGTTGACTAATCTCAATGCTGACGGTGGAAATTTTCAGGATGGAATTTATACCCTGCAAATTACACCCATCTTTACCCTGACACCAGAGCAAAGAGCGACTTTAAACAAGTACAGGATGGAAAATGATGAGGAGGCAGTCCGTGCTTTCCGGATCGCAAACAACCTGCCGGTCGTAGTGGATGTTTTTAGCATGAACTACAGTATCCGCAATGGCAAATTTGTGGTATCCAGTGACGAGCAGGGAAAATTGAACCTTCCTACCATGTCCAGTCAGTGGGAGCAGGATCACCCTTCTTTGTATGCCTCGATCAATACGGTAGGGCTGGATTTTCCGGATCATACCACTGATAATACTGCCATGACCGTGGATCAGGTGTTCCTTGATGATATCATCGTGGTCGGAAGCGCCTGTATCGGTCAGGATTGTAACAATGGAGAAAATTTTGGCTTTGATACAATCCGGTTGAAAGAGAATAACCTTCGGATCAGGTTTGTGGATACCAGTAACAGCGCCAGCTTTCCGACCAACGACTGGCAAATTACCGCCAATGATTCAAGTAATGGCGGCGCCAATAAATTTAGTATCGACGATATTGATAATGCGCGGACACCCTTCACTATTCTTGCCGGGGCACCTTCCAACTCTTTATATGTAAGTTCTGCGGGACGGATTGGTTTGAGAACTTCTACTCCGGTCGTTGAACTGCACATGAAAGATGGTGATAGCCCAACTTTTCGTCTGGAGCAGGATGGTTCTTCAGGTTTCCAGTCACAGACCTGGGACATCGCCGGTAACGAAGCCAATTTCTTTGTCCGGGATGTAACGAATGGCTCAAAATTACCATTCAAAATTTTACCTAACGCAGCCACTAATACGCTGGTTGTTGCCGGCAACGGAAATGTAGGCATTGGAAAACAAAATCCTGCCACCAAGCTGGATGTTGTCGCTAATGCCAGTAATGGTATCACGGTCAGTTCTCATAATCGCGATGGGCTTAATGTAGTCAATAATACGGCCAGTGCTGGCAACCAGGGGGCAGGTATTAAAATCGGACAAGATGATGGTGCCCCTTTAGCCAACGGTGACAAGCTGGGTCTTTTACTTTTCGGCGGTAGCCGGGGTGCGAACGATTACAGAAGTGTGGCGGGTATCCAGTCCAACGCTACCGAAAACTGGTCGCAAAGTGCGACGGGAGCAGACATGATCTTTCAGGTAACCAGAAATGGTACGACGGGAAGAGTGGATGTCATGAAGTTGGCTTCCAACGGTAAAGTTGGCATCGGGGTCGATTACTCTGGCAATCCTACCAACGACCTGGATGTATGCGGTACGATCGGTGCTACCTCCGCTACGGTCAATACGATCACTTGTTCTTCCGATGCTCGTTTCAAAAAGAATATTTCTCCACTGCAAAGAAGTCTGGAAAAAGTATTGAGCCTGCAAGGTGTGAACTACGACTGGCGGGTGGAAGAATTTCCTAAAAAACAATTTGCAGCCGATCGTCAGATGGGTTTCATCGCTCAGGAAATCGAAGATGTGTTCCCCTCTGTGGTGCTGACCGATGAAGAAGGCTTCCTGTCGGTCGATTATTCCCGCCTGACGCCTGTATTGGTAGAAGCGATCAAAGAGCAACAAGCCATTATTGATGCGCAGCAAGCGGAAATCAACTCCCTTCAGAGCCAGCTGGCTTCTTTGGAAGAGCTGAAATCTCAGGTAGCTGCACTGACCCAAATGGTCATGAAGCAACAAGAGTCTGACGTTAAAAACACGCAAGCTGGTGACGAATAATTTCTCACTGTAAGCGGTTCTTTTTCTTCAAATCATAAATAAATATAAAATGAAAAATATAAAATATCCATTAATACTCCTCGTGCAACTGTTTGTTTTACAACTGGTTGCGCAAGATAATTCGGTTCTCGACAATGGCCGTTCTGCCAATGCAACCCCTGCCGCACCCGCTGTTACGGAGAATACCTCCGCTGCGCAAACTGCTGGCGATGCTACCGGTGAAATTGATGATGCGGATATACCTGGCACCTACTACCTGCGCGGCGGCAGCGACAATGATGTTGTTTACGGAGAAGATGGTCCGGTCAAATTGCTGGAGCGCCTGGATCTGATGGAAGCCCAACTGGAAGAGTTGCGTTTGCAGAACGAACAACTGGCCAATGAAAATCAAGCCATGAAAATGGAAATGTCCAGCTGCTGTGCAGAAGCTGCTGCCGGCCTTAACCTCACCGGCTCCTATCTGATGCAAAATACGCCCAACCCGTTTCAGACCAACACCAACATCAAGTACTTCGTAGCGGAGTCTGCTGCCAATGCCGTGATTGAGCTGAGAAATGTGGACGGAGTGCTGTTGCAATCCTACCAAATCAACCAGCGGGGAATTGGTGAGATGCGTCTTGACCGCCGCGACTTCAGCAAAGGAAGCTACATCTATACACTTACGGTCGATGGTAAAATCGTTGACTCCAAAGTGATGATATTGCAATAAAAAAGTGAAAACTAAAGAGGAGGCACTCCGTATGCCTCCTCTGCTTTTATAATTCACCATTGATTTTGAAAACAATTCAACATAGGCTGTTCTTTTTTCTTCTGCTCGTTTGGTTAACTATTCCCAATGGCATTGCTCAGGTTTTCTCGGAGCAAAGTCTGGCTATAGGGATCGACCATGTGTACCGGGCCAGAGCACTGACCGGCGGAGGCGCTGCTTTCTTTGACTATGACAATGACGGAGATGAAGACCTCTACGTCACCCGCGGCCAATCAAGGGATTATCTCTACAAAAACAATGGTGACGGGACATTTTCCAGGATCAATGAGGATATCGGACTTTTTGCCTCCGTTCAGTTCAATACCATGGCCGTTATCACGGGTGATATTGACAACGACGGTGACCGGGACATTTTCGTAACCACCTGGGAAATGTTCAATGGTTCTGCGATCCCAATGGGCCGCAACCTGCTTTTTCTCAATGATGGTGATGGCACTTTTACAGAAATTGGCATCCAGGCTGGTTTGACGGAGACCGTCTTCTCGGAAGGTGCCACTTTCCTGGACTATAACCGGGATGGATTCCTCGACATCTACGTTTTCAACCACATTGAAACACCCATTTTTACGCAGGATTCAACGGGCCTGGTCAATGGTTATGCCCATGTGTGTTTCCCCAATTTTCTTTACCGGAATAATGGCGACCTTACCTTCACCGAAGTGTCGGAAGAATTGGGCGTTGGTGGCGGCAATGGCTGCTCTATCGCCGGACTCGGCACCGACTTCGATATGGACGGTGATGTTGATATTTATCTGGCCAATGATTTTGGTTACTGGCTCGAACCCAATGTTTTGTTTGAAAATATTAACGGTGGGGAAGCATTTGTCAACATCAGCCAAGCTACCGGGGCTGGTGTGGAAGCATTCGGAATGGGCATTGCTGCCGGGGATTACGATCAGGATCAGGACATCGATTACTATACCACCAGCATTGGCCGCAATATTTTAATCCAAAACAACAAGGGCCTTTTTGCGGATGTAACCACCTTTGCCGGCGTGGAAAATATCATTGCTCCTGACGATGGCGGCAATACGACAGGATGGGGCACCGCCTTCCTCGATGTCGACAATGACGGCCTGCTCGATCTGTACTTCGCAAATGGCCGCATACCTGCCATTTCTACCTGGGCCACGGCGATGCTGGATCCGGATAAGCTTTACAAGAATAATGGCGATGGAACTTTTACTGACGTGTCCGAAGCGGCCGGAGTCGCCGATACCGACTACAACCGGGGTATGATCTACTCGGATTTTGACCACGATGGCGACCTGGATATTTTTGTCGTGACGCTGGAGGAACTGGATTTCCACTCTAAATTTTATATCAACGAAACCGAAAATGACCACCATTTCATCCAATTGAAACTGGAAGGAGTCGAATCCAACCGGGATGCTTACGGGGCCAAAGTCTGGCTATTTGCCGGCGGCCAAACTTTTCTTCGGGAAATTTACGGCGGTGGTGATACCTACGCTTCGCAAAACACCTCCGTTGTGCATTTTGGCTTAGGTGAAATGACGGAGATCGACAGCGTCCGGATTGACTGGCCAAACGGGCATGTGGATCACCTGGGCGCATTGGGTGTGGATTCTTTGCACCATATCGTAGAAGGTATCGAAGGACCACCGAACGCAGTAGAAGACCTGAACAAGGAAAATTATTTGCGGATCTCTCCCAACCCCTTCCAGGATGGTTTTAAGTTGACCTTTGCGGAAAATTTACCCGCTAAAGCTCAAATCAAACTGCTGAATGCCCACGGCACCACGGTGCTGGAACAGGAATTGGCCAAAGGGTTAATTCATACATACGTACTGCCCGGTGAGCGCTTATCACCCGGACTCTATTTTTTACACCTCAGGATGGAAAGCCATTTTGTGGTAAAAAAATTATTGAAATTTTAAAAGTGCTTTAAGCACTGGAATGCACCTTGAAACTTTGTTTTCCCGGAATGGGACAGATTAACAAATTATAAAATCATGAAGCACACTATACTTATAACTGCTTTAGAAAAGAACATTCAAATGGAAATTACTTCTACTATCAGGAAATCCTTGCTAACGGCATTGACCTTGACCATCATGTCTTTGCAAGTTATAGCCCAGGTGTCACAGCCAACCTTCACCAAGGCATTCAGTCCCAGTACCATCGGGCCAGGCAGTTCTGCTACCCTGACCTTTACCATCACCAATAATAGCAATACTGCGCTCAGTGACCTTTCCTTTACGGACGTGTTGCCTATGGGGACTACTTTTGGTTCTCAGTTGGTTATTGCCGCTGCGCCGCTTGCGTCCAGCAATTGTGGTAATGATGTAGTGATCACCGCACCGGCGGGAGGAACTACGATCAGCTTCTCGGATGGCCGTTTGCCTTCTTTTGGATCATGCTCCATGACCGTAACGGTAACTGCCCCGACAGATGTAGATACCTATGACAATATATCGGGTGTATTAAATTGGGGTGGAGGTGATCCGATTCCCGGTGCTACCGCAACGTTGACGGTAGTAAGTACCCGCCCGGGCTTTTCCAAAAACTTCAGTCCCAGTTCGATCTTTTTGGGGGAGACTTCCAGGTTGACTTTTACCATTGATAATTCCGCAAATCCGAATTTTGCCTCAGGTATAGCATTCACCGATAACCTGCCGACTGGATTGGTTGTGGCTGACCCGCCCAACATTTCTGATGATTGTAACTTTTTCGTTGCGGCAACAATAACCGCAGTGCCGGGTTCATCCTCTATTGTTTACCAGGGTGGATCGGTTACTGCCATGAGCACGTGTACTTTTTCGATTGATGTGGTTTCAACCGGTGCCGGAACGCTGGAAAATCAAACCAGCGATATGACCTGTACCGTAGGATCTAACCCTACTTTGTTATCCTGTGGATCTGCCAATGACAATCTTTTTGTGGACCAGGGCTTACCGGTCCACATCCAAAAGAGCTTTACCAATGATCCGGTGTTCTCGGGTGGGACAGTGGACCTTGAATTTGCCATCACCAATTTTGATCGTGACAACGATGCCACCAATATAACTTTTACGGATGACCTTAATGCCGTCGTTGCCGGCCTGGCCCCGCAGTTGCCACTGCCGGCCGATCCGTGTGGTACAGGTTCGATGTTGGGCTGGGACGGTTCTGTCCTGACCCTGACCGGCGGCAACCTGACCAGTCAGCAAGGTGGTAGCAATACCTGCGTTTTTATCCTGACATTAGATGTGCCCGGCACGGCGACGGCCGGTACTTATATCAATACCACTTCTGCCGTCAGTTCGGACCAGGGAACTGGGAATATAGCCAGCGCCCAATTGTTTGTGGAGGAACCGCCGCTGGTTATTTTCACCAAAGAATTCACCAATGATCCGGTGGCACCTGGGCAAACAGTCGATCTGGAATTTACCATCACGAATCTCGACCTTGTCAATGACTTGACAGGAGTGGAATTCTCGGATATTTTAAATTCATTTACCGTACCCTACGGCATGAGTAACGGATTTCAGGTTGTTTCCAATACCTGTGGGGGCAGCTTTGACCACGAACCAACTGCCTCTTTTCCACCCGCTTTTGGTGATTGCTTTAATGAAACCGGTCCTTATGCAGGGCAGTGTACTGGGATCGTTTATTCAGGGGGCATGGTGTCGGCGAACAGCAGCTGTTCCATTGTTTTAAGATTGACTACCAGGTCTAATTTATCAGGCGGAAGTTACAATAATACCACCTCCGATCTCACTGGTACTTTAAATGGCAGCGGTGTCACCATTGATCCGGCTACTGACGACCTGGAGCTGTTGTTTGCTCCGGCTATTAACAAGTCTTTCAGCAAAGATGCGGTGGAACCCGGCGAGACGGTTGATCTTACCTTCGATATTCTATACAATGGACTTGCCTCCAATGACCTGACCAGCATTACTTTCACTGACGACCTGGATGCATTTCTGACGGGGGCTACTTCCATCTCTGGAATACAAAATGACATCTGTGGGGTAGGTTCATCCATTTCTGGCACCAGTACTTTGACATTTACAGGAGGAAACCTTTCCCCAGGCGAGTCCTGTAGCTTTACGGTCACCGTGCAAACTCCGGCAGGAGCTGCGGTCGGCTCCTATACCAACACTACTGATGCCGTAACGGCTACCAATTCGGGAAAACCGGTAATCGGGAATACGGCGACGGCCGACCTGGTGATCACCAACTTAACTTTCACCAAAGAATTTATCGGCGATCCTGCGCTGCCCGGCGATATCGTCGATCTGGAATTTGTTTTTGAAAATACAGGTGCTACTGACGCCGGAATTAATTTTTTCTCTGATAATCTGAATGCCGTACTCACTGGTTTAGCAAAAACCAACGATCCTCCGTCAGTTAATACCTGTGGTTCTTCGGTAGCCGGTACGACTTTTCTATTTGTCACTGGAGGAACGATTCCCCAGATGGGCTCTTGTACCATCAGGGTACAGGTAGAGGTGCCGATCGATGCTGCTTCTGGCTCCTATAACAATATTACCAGCAACCTTTCAACTGATATGGGAACTATCGATCCCGCAGTAGATATTTTGGAGGTCAATACCGACCTTTTAACCATCACCAAAGAATTTACCAATGATCCAGTCTTTCCAGGCGATCCGGTGGATTTGAAATTTACCATTGAAAACCTGAGTGCGGTGCATACGGTAACGGATATCACTTTTACTGATGACCTGGGTACGCTACTGCCGGGAGTGACCTTGAATGGATTGCCCATGAATGTGTGTGGCGGTACCTTGGCTGAAAACCCGGCGGGTGTGCTCGAACTAACCGGGGCTACGCTGGCGCCCGGAGCCATGTGCATGTTCACCGTGAACCTGACAACGCCCACTAACGTGAACGCGAGTAATTATACCAGTACCACCGGTGAGC
>JBFIJS010000144.1:0-8159 GCA_041600595.1 Saprospiraceae bacterium
CACTATTCCCCCTTCGCCTCGTCGCCTTCCCCGGTGAAGACCTCAACCTGCACGTCTTCGAGCCCCGGTACAAGCAACTCATCAACGAATGTGAGGAGAAAGGCATCAGTTTTGGCATGCCTGCCTTCATTGACGACAAACTGCAGCCCATCGGTACGGAGCTGGAACTTGTTCAGGTTGAAAAAAGGTACAACAACGGCGAAATGGATGTTCGTACCAAAGGCAAGGGACTGTTCAAAATCAAAGAATATTTCAAGGATGTGGAAGACCGGCTCTATTCCGGCGCAGAGGTGGAGAGAATTGAATTTGACCTGGACGGCGATTTTATGAAATACGAAAGAATCATCCACCAGATCGCCGAACTTTACGAGGTTCTCAATATCAACAAACCGCTGCCAGAACTGGATGGAGAATTTAACACCTACCGCATTGCCCATCTGGTCGGTTTCAGCATTGAGCAGGAATACGAACTACTGACCATTCCGGAGGAACGCCGCCGCCAGAATTTCATGCTGGCTCATTTGGACAAATTGATCCCGACCGCCAAAGAAATGGAAGAACTTCGCAAAAAGGTGCAGATGAACGGGCATTTTAAAAACATCCTGCCACCACAATTGTGAGCCGGGCACAACCGCTCCCCCTATGGTCGGGAAGCATCGATTCAGGCTACGAGGTCGTTAAAATGGTGACTCCGTTTTCCGTTTCCTCTCCATATGCAATGCGTCCTTCTCCCTCCAGCAGATCGAGGTAACCAATGACCATATTGATCGCCGGCAAATGGGGATTTTCACCGTACATGGCTTGTCCGATATCCATAAAATGGTGTCTTCCCTGCCGGATCAGGTCGAGGCATTCTTCTTTCCTGGAGTGTATCCTTTCAACCTGATAATCAATCACCTGACCGGCATTTTCGAAGTTTTCATAATGGCCGGGAAACACCTTTTTGACATCCAGTTCCCGGACTCTCCGGTAGGATTCCATCATCTTGAAAATACCCTTTTCCCGTTCATCCGGCTGGTCAGTTTTTGTATCGATAACCGGGGTAGGCGTTATTTGCAACAACATATCGGCTGAGAGCAGGTGGCCATTGCGGGGGTTGAAAAAGCAGCTTTGGTTGGCAGAATGGCCGGGCAGATACAGCACCTGCCAGGTTTCTCCTCCCAATACTATTTCTCCTTCATGGGGGAAAATCTTCACCCCGGAGGCGGGCACTGCAGGCCAGGCTGATTTAATCATCTGAGTCAGGGCCACAAAATTCGAAGCAACTTTAGCCAACGTTTTTTCACCTAAAAAATGCTGCAGGGTATCGTGCATAACCATCTCTCTCCTGCCCCACATTTTCTCCATGTCCACTGCCCAATCATACACCAGGTCGGACACCCAAATTTCAGCCGCCGCCGTCTCAGCAATCCGGGCCGCCGAGCCAATGTGATCGACGTGGGCGTGGGTAATCACCAGCCGCTCCAGATCCTGAATGATCAGTCCATGCGCTTTCAACCCGGCCGTCAGGGCTTCCCATACCGGCTCAGTGCCTTCTCCGCAATCAATGAGGGTCGGCACCGGATCTTTGATGAGAAAACAGTTGACGGTTTTCATACCGAAGAAGGTCGGTAGTTCTATTCGAATGGGTTCCATATTATTAGTACCGTGTAATTTAAATTTGCTTTAATTTTTTTCCCTGCAAGTGGGCCGGAGGATTCTTCTCGCTTTGAGGCATCAGACTGCTCGGCCCAAAGGGATTGTTAAGGGGGAAAACGTGGCTCTGCCACGTTTTCCCCCTTAACAATCCCTGGAGGCGCACGTTGGGGGTCAATTGAAGCTGGAAATTCCCTGCGCCGCATTTCTTAATCTAATTTAGATTACACGGTACTTACCGGTAAGGAAGTTTTAATTCTGCGAAAAAGGCTCCCAGTCTTTTGTCAAATAATTGCGCAATGGAGTGGCTATCGCTTTTCCGCTCAATTCAACCAGTTCTAAATATAATTGGTAAATACCTTTTTCGATAACCATTTGGTCGGATTGTCTGAGCAGCATATTGGATTTAATATTGAGCAGGACCAGTGGATCGGCATCTCTCAGCAGCGGATAATTGTCGGCTGAATACTGGAGCTGACTATTGGCCAGTTGTTGATTGACGAGGTCGTATTGTCTGATTTTTAAATCCAGTTCCTGTTTAATTTTTTCCAGTTGTTCGGCCAGGGAAAGTTCCTGCATTTTTAATCGGTTTTCGAGTTCTATCCGGTCCAGAAGGATCTCATTTTTTTGCAATTTACCTGCACCTTTCAGAGGTATTTCTATACCCATGCCAAATGACCATTCACGGACGTAGTTCAAGTTGTCTCTGCCTGCATGTTTGAATTGGACGTAATCCACTTGCCAGGTATTTTCTGCTTTTTCTTTCTCGTATTCCAGATTTGTTTTCAAAACCGCCAGTTGTCGTCGGTCCATCTCTGGTCTGGCAAGGGGGGCTTCCAGCAACAGAGGTATTTTACTTTTAATTTCATTGATAGTTAAGATGTTGGAAGTGTCGAGGAAAATGTTTTCGGATGTGCCAAAAGAATTGGCCATCATATTTTTTATCTGTTGCAACTCCCCTTCCATTTCCATCAATTTTAAATCCAGCTCATGGATTTTATGCTCGGCATTCAGGAGGTCATTGAGGTCAACTTCAGCAACTGCTGCGAATTTTCTACGGAGAACAGTCAGCTTATCGATGGCTACTGCCTGTTGTTGTTTTATGATTGTTATTTCCCGGTCGAGGGAAATATATTGTACCAATAAAAAATATTGGTCCATGAGGATTTCTTCCAGGATTTCTTTTTTTTCCAGTTCTTGCCATTGGATTTCGGATTGGTGCAAATTTCGTTGTGCCCGGCGTTCGGCTTTGGTATGGTAGCGAAAACGCAACAGGTACTCCTGCCGGTTCAGGTCCATCTCGTCGGTCTCGGTCCTGAATTCCAGCTGGTCGGCCCAGGGCAGTTCGTGGTCAGTGTTTTTCAGGAAATCCAATTGCCGTTCGTGCAGTAAAAGGGGTTGGCTTTGTGTGACCAGGGCAAGGAAGTCACTGGTCGTAAAATAAAGCTGAGCGCCGGATAAAAGCGGCAAGAAAAAGAAGCTGGCCAGGGTCAGGGCGTATTTGCCGAAGGCGGCTGTGGCATACAGTGTGTGGTGCCGGCGTGGTTTGTGATGTTGAGAAAAGGATGTACCCCTCCTGGCGTGTTCAGGAAAAAAGAATTTTCCCCGACTGCCGAGCAGGCGGGGATGTTTTGCGCGAAGAAATGTCAGGACCATCGCTATCATTATTGCTGCAATACTGCTTCTTTCGTTTTGGTGTTTTCCGGTGTGTTCGTCTTTGTCATTGTAGAGTTGGGGGCAGGCCTGAATGCAATAGCGTTGAGGACCGAGAGGACGACTTTTTCTTTTTGGAGAAATGGGTTGTCGGGGGGTATGGATATGAGGACTTCTCGCCCGTACGTTTTTATTTCCGGTATTTTTCGCAGGCGTTCCGGTATCTCAACGATGCGGGAACCTAGCCCCGTTATGGTTCCGCGACACCGGTGCTCGGGGTGGAGGCTGGAAGAAACTTCCAGCATATCACCAATTTCCACGTGTACGATCAGGTTTTCGTGGACATATCCTTTAACCAGAGTTGGGATGCGTTCGTAAAAAGTGATGAGGGTGGAAAAGGAAGATTTGTTTTCTCCTTCCAGGCAGTGGATGTTGCCGATCAGGCCATCTTTAGGCGCTCTGATGGCCATTTTTTTTTTGCTCATCCAGGTAGAAAGACTTTTCATTTTTCAGCATTTCCATTTGCACCTCCTGAGGGGCGTTGATCGAGGCGAGTTCGTCTTTCAACAACCTTATTTTCAGAGAATAATTTTGGGCGGTCAGTGCCTTTTCCTGTTGGAGGTTGGCCAGTCTGACCTCGCTGGGAGACGGAGATCCCGAAGGCTCTTGCTGTTCGATGCTTTTCAGGTCTTTGAGCAGCGATTGGTTGAGACTGATTTCGGATTGAAGTTTTTTGATGTTGAGTTCTATTTCACTGGTCGCTGTTTCCCATTCTGTTTCCAGTTGGCGGATGGAGCGCTGGATGTCGGCTTTTCGTTCCTGCACTCGCAGTTGCATGGATTCGATTTCGTGGGAAAGCTCATTCATCTTTAAGTCAAATTTGGAATGCGTAGCTTCGAGGAGCAGGTCGCCTTTGTTGACAAACTGGCCGGGGGTTACATAGATTTTATTGACCAGTACCGGGTGTTCGTGATTGATCTCCGTTTCTTTGTTTTCGGCAAAGCCATAAAAGAGGATGGTATGCCGGGCATAATTCCAGTTGATATAGAATATGCCGGCCAGTACCGGGATGATCGCTAAATATATGATGTTGAATTTTCTCATATGTTAAATAATGTCTTCAGTATCTTTGAAAGAAAGCCGCACGTTTTGGGTTCCGTCCAATGCTTTTAGCTCGTTGGCCATATCCATTCCTTTCATTTCGTTTTTAAGTTTCAATTGATATCTGTATTCCAACAGGTGTGTCTTCGCTTCGTTGTTGAATACCCGGTAGGTTTGGAGCGAATGTTTCAGGCAGTGTGCTTGCAGGATGCTCTTGATCTGGTCTTGCATCTTACTATCGTTGGGTGCCTCCAGGCTCAAGGAGCCGATCAGGTTTTGTTGTTTGCTGAACGGTGTGAGTCGCAGCAAAAAGGCGGAAAGGCAAAGCCCCGTCGTACCGACGAAAGCAATGACGTAGCCCCCAACCCCACAGGCGATACCTGCTGCCAGCGAACCAAACATGAACACAATATTGCGCGGGTTGCGGAGGGTCGTCCGGAAGCGGATAATCGACAGCGCCCCCAACATGCCAAGCCCCCTCGCCAGGCTGTCGCCGATGGCCTGCATGACAGTGGCCGCTACAATGGCGATCAGTATGATGGCCTGGATATAGTTGTCGGGGCGGGCGACCTGCCGTGAAGTTTTCTCGTACGTGAAGCCAATCAGTACAGACATGATAAACGAACACATGACCGTAAACAGGATCGTGAGGAACGTCGGATTTTCAGTATTGGTAGCGATGGACGAAAAGTCGAACATACATGATTATTGTTTTTATGTTTTCTCAGGGGATACAGGTCGTAACGCAGAGCGACACGGATTAATGAAAATATAAATTAAAATTAACCTAAAATTCAAGATCTGTAAAATTAGACAAAGATAACTGCCTTTCGAAAGACTGTCGTCTGCAGCATCGTTTCGGACAACGCCTGACATTTTCTCCAACCTTCAGAACATGAATAAAAAATAAGCTTGATACACGGTGGGGGGAATCGATTTGATAGGCGTCTTGTTTTAAACCCTATAAACCATTTGCTGACATAATTATTCAAATATTAAGCCTGACATTTGCAACCCAAATCTGCCACTATATAAATGTGTCTGTCTATGCTCTTCAAAAAGATTCTCTTTTGTAGCCTGTTGTTGACTGCGGGGCTGCTGCACGCTCAAGAAAAAAAAATCAGCCTCAGTGGCACTGTCCGGGACATGGATACCGGTGAAACCCTGATTGGAGCCACTATCTTCGATGCTTCCAGCGGAAGTGGCACCTCGACCAACGAGTACGGGTTTTATTCGCTGACTTTACCCCAGGGGACTGATTCTGTCGTTATCGAATACACCTATGTGGGTTTTCAACCCGTTTCCAGAAAAATAATGCCAGTCAATGATGTGCGACTCAACGTTGAACTGGGAACCGGCCTGCAGCTAACAGAAGTAGTTATTCAGGCCAATGCTTTTCGGGAGCAGATCCGCTCCACAGAAATGAGTGTCGAGGCACTTTCCACCAAAGAAGTAAAAGTGATTCCGGCCTTTCTCGGCGAAACCGACATCCTGAAGACGATACAGCTAAAACCAGGCATTCCTTCCGGCTCGGAGGGGGTGACGGGGCTTTTTGTCCGGGGGGGCAGCAACGACCAGAACCTGATAATTCTTGACGAGGCGGTGGTTTACAATGCTAATCACCTTTTTGGCTTTTTCAGCACGTTCAATACCGATGCCATTAAAGACCTGAAACTTTACAAAGGCGGCTTTCCTGCGCAGTACGGTGGCCGGTTGTCATCGGTCATTGATGTGCGGATGAAAGAGGGCAACAACCGAAAATTTTCGGGAACAGGAGGCATCGGCCTGATCACCTCCCGCCTGACGCTGGAAGGCCCCATCCAAAAGGAAAAATCTTCTTTTATCGTATCGGGCCGCCGCACCTATGTGGATATTTTCACCCGACAGATCAACAAACGAAACGAAAATGACCCGGAATACAACCCTATCCCCGATTACTATTTCTACGACCTGAACACGAAAGCCAATTTTACCCTGGGCGAAAAGGACCGTTTGTTTTTGAGCGGCTACTTCGGAAGGGATGTGTTTGCCTTTGACGGCGATTTTTTTGACTTTAATTTTTATTGGGGAAATGCGACCGGAACGGCCCGCTGGAACCATGTTTTCTCTCCCAGGCTTTTTGCAAACACGACTTTTACTTATTCCAACTACGAATACAACATCGAAACAAAGGTGGAAGGCTTTTCTTTTGAGGTCGGGTCAGATGTTCGGGATGCCAACCTGAAATCCGATTTTTACTACGCCATGAACAACCGGCATACGATCCGTTTTGGGGGCCACGTCACCGACCACCGTTTTGGGGTGGCTCGCCTGAAAGCCGGCAGCAACGATGGCGAGGTCAGTTTTTCCAGCGGCGACGATTACACCGGATCATCTTTCGGTCTTTATGGTGCCGACGAAATGAGTCTGGGCGAATCCTGGAAGGTAAATGCCGGTTTGCGGTTGTCCGGCTTCCACAATGATGGCCATTTTGACTTTGGCATTGAGCCCCGTCTTGCCGTTGTTTATAATGCCCTCCCCGACTTGTCTTTTAAAGGCAGCTATGCCCGCATGTTTCAATATTTGCACCTGATCGCCACGGATGGCATCGCCCTGCCAACTGATGTCTGGTACCCGACGACCCGGCAGATCAAGCCTCAGCGCTCCGATCAGGTGGCCATGGGGTTCGAGTATTTAATCGGCAATCAACTCCTGCTCACCAACGAGTATTATTACAAATGGATCAAGCGAAAGGTGGCTTTCGTGGATGGCGCCCAGCTTTTTGCCAACAACGACCTGGAAGGAGAATTTGCTATCGGCGAGGGCTATGGTTACGGGATGGAACTTGGTATCGAAAAACAGGAAGGCAGGCTGACGGGCTGGATTGGCTACACCCTGGCCGTTGCCCGGTTGGAAAATTTTACAGAAATCAACAGTTTGCGAAACTTTAGCACGGAAAACACTTTCTCTCCCCGCTACGACCGTCGGCACGACCTTTCGCTGGTATTGATGTACGAATTGAACAGGCGTATCGTTTTATCCGGCACGGCTGTTTATGGTAGCGGGGACCGGGCATGGCTGGCCCAGGGAAGATTTGCTTTTCAAGATGTGTATGGTGGGGAGTTTTCTGCCGTCACGCCGATATACGGAGACCGCAACACCGTGCGGCTGCCTTATTTTTTCCGCACTGACTTCGGGCTCGTTTATAAATTTTTTCCCAAATGGGGTGAGAGCGACCTGACGTTGAGCATTTTTAACCTGACCAACCGTCGTAATGCTTTTTTCTTATATCTTGAACCAGAGTTTGAAACGGGGCTTAACCCCGACGGCATTCCGGTAGAAGTGCCGGTCAGAATTGCTGCCAAACAGGTCTCGCTCTTTCCGATACTCGGATCATTGACCTGGAATTTTAAATTTTGATAAAATAATCACCTGCTGTTTTAAATCAGTATCACCTGAAAATCATGAAAAACCTAATTTATCTGTACATCGTTTCTTTGACCACTTTTCTTTTTTCGTGTGGAGGGTTGGAAAAGGAAATCGACCTGGAGCTACCCCTTTACGAAAGCCAGCTTGTGGTAGAATGCTATCTGGAACCGGGCGAGCCTTTTGTGCTGCTGCTGAACAGAAGTGCGGCTTATTTTGACCCTATTCCAACGGAAGGATTCGAGTTTGTAGAGCAAATTCTGGAAGACAGTGCCACGGTTACTATTCAGCATCAGGGGCAGGTTTATGAACTGGCCAACCAAATTTTCTTCAATCCGGAAACACGAAAACTTTACAACTATTAC
>JBFIJS010000145.1:0-8129 GCA_041600595.1 Saprospiraceae bacterium
CGTGGAGGCTATTTCGGGAAATGCCTGTAATAACTCCATTATTCAACTTTCCTGCACCGCCCAGGAATGTCCGCCAGTGGTCATAACAGTCGACCCCGTAGCCAACATTTGTCTGGACGGAACCCAGTCAACGGTCTTCCTGAATGCCTCGCAAACCGGCGGCGACGATTCCGGTGTATTCACTTTCACAGGGCCCGGAGTCAACCCGATTGCCGGCAGCTTCAACCCAAACAACGCCAACA
Organism: Saprospiraceae bacterium; assembly: GCA_041600595.1. GTDB lineage: Bacteria > Bacteroidota > Bacteroidia > Chitinophagales > Saprospiraceae > UBA6168. Next base: position 243 of record JBFIJS010000145.1, read on the forward strand.
TTGGCCCCAACAATATCCTCGTTACGTATGAAGAAGGCACCTGTGTGTTCAATGCCTCGACCGTTATTAATGTTTTTCCGCAGCCATCTGCTTCCTTCAATGCCACAGCCAGCATTTGTGCTGATGACGATGCGCTGATCAGCTACACTGGCAATGCCGGACAGGATGCTGTGTTTACCTGGAACTTTGACGGCGGCATGGCTAATCCGGGTATCGGAGAGGGACCGCACAATGTACAATGGACGAGTGGCGGCACTTATTCCATCGATCTGCAGGTTACCGAAAATGGCTGTCCTTCTGAGCAGGTTTCGCAAACTGTCGATGTGGACGTTCCGTTGCCCGATCCGGAAATCGTTTGCAATGCGACCACTTCCTATATCGAGTTTTCCTGGCGCCCTGTTCCAGCTGCCAATGGATACACGGTGAATGCACCAGCCGGCGCACCGGGTGTCATGACTTCCGATACCTCGATCCTTTTTGAGAACCTGATACCCAATACAGAAATTTGTCTTGAAGTGATTGCCAACAGCACAGGCATCTGCGGTAATTCCGTGTCCCAGGTATGTTGCACCGCTAATAATTGTGACCCGGTTACCATTTCGATTGATCCTGTAGATGATATCTGCCTGGATGGCACCAACGTACCTTTCAACCTTCTGCCGTCTGCTGCCGGAGGTGTGGGTGGTGGCCTTTTCACGTGGTCCGGGAATGGAATCACAGACACCCTGCTCGGCACATTTGACCCAACAGCAGGCATTTTCGGTGAAAATATCGTTACGGCTCATTATACCGAAGGCAACTGTACCTATGCACAGGACTTCAGTCTGTTTATCTACGCCCCGCCAGTTGCCAGTTTTGTCACCGATTCTCCTTCCTGTACCGACGCCCCGATGACGGTCACTTTCAACGGGCCGGCCATACCCAATCTGGTATTCAACTGGGATTTTGGAGGAGGTACTGCCGTGCCGGGCACAGGAGCAGGTCCCCACCAGGTCACCTGGCCATTGAGCGGCCCAAAAAATATTTCCCTCACTATCGAAAACAGTGTTGGGTGTGTATCTGACACATTTGACACAGAAGTGCAGGTGATCGAGCCCCTTGCTCCTCCCGTTGTGGTGTGCAGCTCGACCGCTTCCTCGATTGAGTTCAGCTGGCCAGCGGTAGCCGGAGCAACGGACTACAGCGTGGAAGTCCTGAACGGTCCTGCAGGTGTAGCCACCTCTGCCAACAGCTATCTGGTCGAAGGTTTGTTGCCGAATGAAGAAGTGACCATTGAGTTGACAGTCACCGGCAATGGAACCTGCCCGCCCGTTACTGTTCAGCAAACCTGTATTGCTTTTGATTGCCCCACCCCCGACCTCAGCATCCTTCCAGCAGCAGCATCCGCCTGCCTGAACGACCCGGAGCTGATCGACTTAAAGCTCATCGTCATTGGGATCACCGGCAATGGTACAGAAACCTGGAGCGGAAACGGGATCATCAATCCGGTTGCGGGCATTTTCGACCCGGCCGTTGCCGGTGTGGGCCAGCACGACATTTTGGTAGTTTATGAAAACAGCAATTGTAGCTATCAGGCAACCACCACTGTAGAAGTATTCGCCGAACCGACTGCCGATTTTTCTATTTCCCCCGTCATATGTATTTCGGACGGAGCCATTTTTAATTACCTGGGAAATGCGTCTGCTTCAGCCATTTACCATTGGGACCTTGATGACGGCATAGTTGACCCTGCACAACAAGCGATTGTCTGGGACACCCCCGGCATCCATACCGTTTCTTTATCAGTTGAAGAAAATGGCTGTTCCTCTGAAATTTATACCCAAGAAGTAGAAGTCACCCCGGAGATGGCTGCACCGGTGATCACCTGCAGTGCCTCCGACGAATCCGTCGAATTCAACTGGCCCGATGTGCCTGGTGCCACCGGCTATGATATTGTCGTGCTGTCGGGACAGATCGGCACCTTTTCCCCTCCCGGAACCTACTTCGTTGATGGGCTTACATCCGGCGAGGAGGTTGTTCTTGAGGTCACGACACTTGGCAACACTGCTTGTGCCTCTCCTTTCACTGTAGCCAGTTGTTTTGCCAACGATTGCCCCGGTGTTATTATTGATCTGTCACCTGTTGGCCCATTGTGCCAGAACAACACCAACGTCATTCCACTCGAAGCGACAAATACCGGTGGCAGTGGAAACGGCATTGGCAACTGGAGCGGTACAGGCGTCGTGAATGGAACATTTGCACCGGCAGTTGCGGGTCCCGGCACACATATCCTGACCTATGAATTTCATGAAAACGCCAATTGTGTGCTTTTCGAAACCATGACCGTTGAAGTCGTAGTCCCGCCGGTAGCTGATGCCGGCAACCATTCTACCCTGACCTGTATGGATGGAGAAACGGACGTAACTTTAGGGGGCAACAACAGTACATCCGGCAACCATATTTCTTATTTATGGCAGGCCAGCTTCGGTGCATTCCCCGGCGACTCAACCATCTTGAATCCGATCGTTTCCATCCCGGGCACCTACACCCTGACGGTAACCGACCACGACCTGAACTGTTCGTCGACCGATGTGGTCACTATTGAAGCGAGCCAGGAAATTCCCGTTCCTGATATTTCTCTCCTGCCGATCAGCTGTTTTGGAAATAACGATGGCGCCATCATCGTCAACTCCGTGAGCGGTGGTCAGCCACCCTATTTGTTTTCCTTTAATGGCGGGCCTTTCAGCCAGATCAGTACATTTACCCAACTGGCCCCCGGCATTTACGATATCAACATTATAGACGCTAACAATTGTGAAAACATGCTGACCATCAACATCCAGCAGCCTCAGGAGCTGAATGTCGAACTCATCGTTTCCATTGACAGCGAAAACAACATCATTACCCTTGGCGAAAGTGTATCCATTTTTGCCCAGACCAATGTGCCCGAAGACAGTCTTGACTGGGTACGCTGGGAGCCTGCAGATCTGGTCAGCTGCGACACTTGCCTGCACATCACCAGCGAGCCTGTCCAGCAGACAACTTTTTCCATTACCGTCGGTGACAATGGTTGTACCGATAGCGATGCTGTAACCATTTATGTTGCCAAAGAAAGAAATATCTATATCCCCAATGCCTTTTCACCCAACGGTGATAATCTGAACGACTTGTTTATGATATATGCTGATGAGGGGCAGGTGGAAAAAATCAAGACTTTTTTGATCGTCAACCGCTGGGGTGAACCAGTATATGAGGCCTATCTGTTTTCTCCTAATGATCCGGCCTTTGGCTGGAATGGGACGTTCCGGGGTACCAGACTCAACCCGGGTGTGTTCACCTGGTTTGCCGAGATCGAATTCACGGATGGCGCCACCATAATTTTTGAGGGCGATGTAACCCTGATTAAATAGCAGGGTGAAGGCACCACCTCGCCTGTCTGGCAGTTAAGACGCTCCTTTTCGGGAACGAAAATTTGGCAAAAGTGACAACCTGAACGAAAGCAGGTTGTCACTTTTTTTTTATCGTAAAAACGGACTAGGTTAAAAACCATATTTTTGCAGCCGACCCGAAATCCACTAAAAAATAACTGATTATGAAAGCTGCCATTACCTGTTTGTTTCTTCTGCCGACTTTTTTAATTTTTTCACAAATCCCCTACGACCTTGCTCCACGGGAGCTGTTTTTCAAAGAAAAAGACAAAACCCAGGTTCACCTCTCCAAAGAAGGAGAAACCATTTTTTATAAAAAAAATGAAGAAGGGACCCGAAACAGCATCTACTATCTCTCTGCCGGTACCCCTTTGGCAGAACGTAAAAAGGAATTTGAAGGCGAAGTGCTCGACTTCTGGCCCACCTACGACGAAGGCTTAGTCGCCCTGGTAAAACAGGATACCAACCTCGGTGTATTTTTCACCAATATCCATGCAGACAGGGTTCGTCAGCTTGATGTTTTCCCATTTTCCCAGCTCCGGTTCCTGCAACTGAGCGCCCGTTTTCCCAACAAAATCCTCGTGGACATTACCGCTAAAGCATCGGCAAAAAGTGGCATCTACCTCCTGGACTTATTGAGCGGGCACTTAAAGAGAATGGCACGAATGGACGATTTCCAACAGTTATTTTTCGATCAGAACTTTGCGAGAGTCGCAGCGCTGGAAGTTAATGACATGCAGGGGCACACCATCCTGCGCTTCCAGGGGGGCACCTGGAAGCCGGTTTTAGAACACCCTTTCCATCCCGATATGTTTATCGGAGGGCTGTCCAGAGTCGTATCTGTCAGCATCGACGGAAGTACGATTTATGCTACGACCAACATTGAAAAAGATAAGACCTCGCTTGTTGCCATTGATGTTGAAAGTGGCGACATCACCGAGTTGGCCAGCGACCCTGATGCAGACATACTACCCTATGCTGCTTCCATCGATGCTGCGGGCAAACCGACCAGCGTCGTCGCCCTCTGGGCCGACAGCAGAAGGCATTATCTCGACGAGTCGGTCCAAAAAGATTTTGAATTTTTAGCGACTGCCATCAACGGCAACATCAGTTTTGTCGAGGCCAGCCAGGACGACCAGGCGTGGCTCCTGCGAAAAATGGATGGCGGTCCCATAACCTATTATCACTTTGATCGTACTTCCCGGAAACTGACAGAATTGTTCAACGACTATTCTTTTTTGGACAATTACGAACTCGCCACCAGAACGGCCCATACGATCACGACCCGCGACCAAAAAAAGCTGCCTGTTCACCTTTACCTACCCCCCGGCATGTCCAAAGCGGATAGGTTTCCCAAAACACCGCTACCTACTGTAGTATATCTTCATGGAGGGCCCTGGGCCGGCGTCACACACTGGAACAGTTGGTTTCACAACCGTAATTTTCAATTGCTGGCCAACCGGGGCTACGCCGTCATCAACATGGAGTTTCGGGGCACGACCGGCCTTGGCAAGGAGCTATGCGATGCTGGCAATTTAGAGTGGGGTGGAAAAATGCACAACGACCTGATGGACGTCGTCGACTGGGCAATCCGCAGTGCCATTGCCAATCCCAAGCGGGTTGCAGTCTGGGGATGGTCTTATGGCGGGTATGCCACCAATTTTGCGATGGCTGCCGCTCCCGACCTTTTTTCGTGCGGCATTTCTATGTACGGAATTTCTGATCTGTATGAATTTATAAAACTTCCTTTTGCTGATAACGACCTGTGGCGCACCCGCGTTGGCGATCCAGACACGGAAGAGGGGGCAAATGTATTGAAGGGTCATTCTCCCCGCAATTATGTTGAGAATATCAAAAAACCATTGCTCCTTACTACCGGAAGCCAGGACGAAAGAGTTCCGCAAAAGCAGGTGGACGATTTTGCCAAAGCGCTTCACGAAGCCGGAAAAAAAGTCGTCTATTTTTATTATCCGGAAGAGGGGCACGATTACCAGTCTGCCGAAAGCTGGATTTCTTTCTGGGCCATTGCCGAAAACTTTTTGCACATACATACCGGCGGAAGGAAACAGCCCCGGGGAGCAGATATTGAGTCGGGTAATTTTGTCCCTGTGTACGGCACCGAATTTATTGAGGATATTGAATAAAAAAACAGCACATACGATCTGTCAGGCTGCACTGGCATCTGGTATTCCGTTAATGCCGATGTAGAAAAGGTTTGAATTTTCCTTATCCGTTTTGGTATGGGCATATCTTAAAACCGGCCAGGGGAATGCTGCACTTTTCCGGAGCCGCTCCTACTCATCTTTTACATCGATAATAAATGCTCCGTCCGACACCATATCGTGGTATTCAATTTCCAGGCTATCGCATTGCGTCCGCCATTTTTCCACCTGCCATTTCTTATTGGAATTGTCAAAAATTATTTTCTTAAAATCAAAAAAATGGGCGATTTCATTCATGACCAGTTTGGGGCTGTTTCTGATTAAAATATAATCCACTTTTATTTTTTTATTCTCCGGAATATTTTCCAAACCTCCGATGACAGCCATTTTTAAATCATAAAACTGCACAAAGCCATTTTCATAAAATAAATGGTCGAAAAAATAACTGACCGTATCTTCTAAATAAAAATGCTCCAGGGATCGCATTCCCATTGCATAGCGGTGGCCGTCCGCTGCGAAGCCAAGTGCTTTTTCATCGACGTCATTATCAGTAATCGCATAAACATCCCGTCCATCAAAAAAATCAATAGCGCTGTGTTTGTAAATTTTATAGATCACTATTTGTCTGGTGCTGGTATGCAGCGATGCTGTAAAAGCATAGTGCAAACTGATGATCAGCAGAAAGCCCAGTCCGGCCATTATCCAACGATTATTTTTTGAACTAATCGCCGCCATAATACTGGTAATTAAAATATACAAAAGCAGAACAATCGTACCCCCAATCCATATCCCTTCCACCACAGCGGCAGGTAATTGTTGAATAATAAATACAAATTGATTACCGACCCATAATAAGCCGAAAAGTATTTTGCCGATCCATGACGCCAGCGGAGCGAAAATAAATTCAAACAGCAGCAATGCCACTCCTGTCCCCAATTCCAGTCCAGCCAACGGTACCAGCAATAATCCCGTCAACCAAAAATAAACCGGTAATTGATTGAAATAATAAAAAGTAAGTGGCAAGGTCATTATTTGTGCTGCCAGGGATACTCCGGCTAACTGCCACAGGTAATTGCCAATTTTATTTTTTACTTTCCACAGGTTGACAATTTTGGGTTGAAAATATACAATACCAAAAACCGCTAAATAAGACAATTGAAAACCGACACTGGCAAGCAGAAACGGGTTGTACAATAAAATAAAAAAAGCCGATGCCGCCAATGTGTTATAAATACTGGAATATCGCTGCATGGCCAGGCCCACATTTAAAAAAGAAAACATCACTGCTGCCCGAATGACCGAGGGTGATGCCCCGGTAATCAAGGCGAATGCCCAAATAACAACCAATACGATGAGCACTTTTGTCACCTGCCAGTAGCGTGCACTGGTTTTTATTTTTTTCAGAAAAAAATTAAGTAATAAAAAAATAATTCCCACATGCAACCCGGAAACGGCCAGCACATGCATGGCACCGGTTTGCGAGTAGGCCGTCTGCACTTCTTCGGGTATTTCGTCCCGATAACCCAGGATCAATGCCGAACCAACTGCAAATTCTTTTTCAGTTGGTAAATGTTTGCGGAGCGTATTTAAAAACAAACCTTGCATGGCCAGCGCTTTGCTGAAAATAATATTACCCTGGCCACTGTCGATTATTTCCCAACTGCCGGCTCTGGCAAATAATTGGTGGTGAATATTTTGAAAATGCAGGTAGCGTTGATAATTAAATGAATGTGGGTTTTCGGGTGGTTTAATATCCCCGGGTTTTCCCTGTATAATAATTAAATCGCCATAAGCAATATTTTCAGAAGCAGCATCTCTGGAAATATATGCCAGTATATTACCCGAACACACGACCATACTGTCAGCATGATTTCCTGTGCTGTTTACCGCCAGCACAATCCTGACCCAATCCCCTTTTATGATCGGAGCATCGGTCACTTTTCCCAGGATAATGGAAGTGCTTCCATTATTTATTTTCCCAAAATAATCACTGGCATTTCGCTCGTCATAAAAATAAGCGACCTGGTAGCCGAGCAGCAATAAAAAGGCAAAGGTTAATACGCCGGATAACCAACGGAACTGAAATTGTCTCTGCCACCTTTTTGTCAGCAACATTAAAATAAAAAAAGCACACACCAGTGCCTGCAGCAGAGGGTGGTTGTAATTAAATAAAAAAGCGAATAGCATACCTGCGACCAATACGGCCAGTAAGCGTACGAAAGGAATTTCCCGCCAATTAAGCATCTTTAAGCGTTTTTGAAATTGGAGTTCAGTTATTGGGGAATTGAATGGGTGGAGACTAACTAACTAACTAACTA
>JBFIJS010000146.1:0-8094 GCA_041600595.1 Saprospiraceae bacterium
GCTGAATTATGAGGTGGTTTTGCCGGAGCACCTGGGCAGCAGCCGGGTCAGTGCCAACAAACACCAGGCAACCCTGGGGCGGGTACTTTTCTACGATACCAAGCTGTCTAAAAATGAAAGTGTTTCCTGTGCCTCCTGCCACCTGGCGGACCGGGCATTTGCCGATAACAAGGCCCTCAGCGAAGGCTTCAACGGGGAAGAAACCAAGAGAAACTCCCTGGCGTTGGGCGTTTTCCCCAGCTTCAATGCCTACTATGGTTTCGGGACAACCCGCATGTTTTGGGATGACCGGGCCCCAACGGTGGCTGCCCAATCCAGTCTGACCATCACCGACCCTATCGAAATGGGCCACCCCGACCTGGACCAACTGGCCAACAGTCTCCTCGAAGTTGATTATTACAATATACTTTTTGCCAAAGCATATCCGGACAACAGCTTCGGTGCACAGCTGAACAATAAAGATAAATTGCTGCAAGCCCTGGATGCTTTCGTCAGCTCCATCGCCTGTTTCAATACCAAATTTGATGAAGGTTGGAAAAGCGAAAGATTTATTGAAAACAACTTCAACAACTTTACGGTGAAAGAGAACATGGGCAAAAACCTGTTCAACACGAACTGTGGTGGTTGTCACAATCTCGGTCCCGGATTTGCCACTACGGTGACTGCCGCCAACAATGGACTGGATATGGAGTATGCTGATCCCGGTCGTTACAATTTTTCTTTCCAGCAATCTGAAATCGGAGTCTTCAAAGTTCCGATGCTCCGCAACGTTGCGCTGACGGCACCTTACATGCACGATGGCCGCTTTGCTACTCTCGAGGAAGTCATTGACCATTACAGCCACGGTGTGAAAAACCATCCGAACCTGCACCCGGAACTGAAAAGCGGCAATCAGGCCAAACAGATGAATTTCACGCAGGAAGAAAAAGAAGCGCTCGTTGCTTTCTTGCATACCCTGACGGACAGAGAGAGCCTGGCCCAGGAGAAATTTTCGGATCCATTTAAACGATGAATCGGGCAGAGAGGATCGTTAAAAAAAAATCCCCCGGCAACTGCAACTGCCGGGGGATTTTTTTTTGACAAATGAATCAGCAAGAATACTGATTGAAAAATAGGCCTGCGTTTTTCATCGGTTATGTAGGGTTGAATCACCGTTCGTCAACGCTTCCTGATGGTTGTTTTATTTAGTGGAAATTAGTCGCAGCGCCTGGTTGCACTTTGCAGTAATCGCTAAGTTTCCTGCCTGACATTTTATGACTATAGTTTAAAAACCAGACAAACCGCTAATCCTGCAGCCCCCAGACCCATTTCCCCTCCATATCGAAATAGCCGACTTTATCGCCTTGTTCTACCCGGAAAAGTCCCTCGCCGGCATAGCTGATATATTCATAGTCCGGTTGGACGATCATTTCGCCCTCCGTGTTGGAGAGGCCATTGAAACCCTTGATGCGGACTTTGGCAAAGCCATTTTCAAACTGACTGATTTTGTCGTACTTGGGAGGGATGATCTCAATACCCTGTTGGTTGATGATCGCCCAACGGCCATCGATTTGTACCACTGCCACACCATGCTGAAATTCGCTGGCCTTTTCATAATAACCATCGTAAAAACGGGCCTGCTCGGTGATGTAGTAAAACTTGTATTGCTCATCTTTTACGAGGCCGCGGCCATCGGCAAAATCCAACAGGCCATTGATGCCAGGCTGGATCAGAAACTGTCCGTTTTTGTCAATGAGTCCTGCCCTCTGATTGCCTTTGAAAACGATGGCTTTCCCTTCCTTGAAATCCATACACCGGGAAAATTCCGGCTCCACCAAATAGTTGCCCTGCCGGTCGATAAAACCACAACGTCCGTTTTCCCAGACCGCAGCACAATCTTCACTAAAATCACTGACTTTGGAAAAACGGGGCTGAATGACCATTGTGCCCGTCAGGTCAACAAAGCCAAAACCATCTTTTTTCTTGACCCTGGCCAAACCCTCCGAAAACGACCAGATTCCCCGGAAAGACTGGGTGGTGATGTTCTGTCCCTGTAAATTGATGAGGGTGAAGCGTTCTGGCACGCCACCCAGGCTGGCGACGGCCAGGCCGTGTTGGTCGAAAGCGGTGATTGAATTGTATTTCGGACGCACTACGTAACCACCTCTGGTGTCGATCAGTCCGTGGCGGTAGCTGTCGCCGTGCAGTTCCACGATTCTGGCCACGCCCCGGTCGAAGTCTTCGGCCCGCAGAAACTGTGGTTCGATGGCCCAACCCCCGGTTTTGTCGATGTACCCAAAACGAGGACCTTCCGCTTTTGCCGGCGCCAGTCCGTTTTGAAAATTACCTGCTTTGGAAAACAGAAATGGCAACTCCTCATCGCCGTTTTTATCGACATACCCCCATTTGCTGCCCAATCGTACCGCAACCAGTCCCTCGCTGAATATACCGACCTCATCGAAACGACAGGGAACTACCTCCCGCCCGTTGGGATCGACAAAACCCCAGCGACCTTGTCTTTTTACAGCCAGACGGCCATCGGAAAAGGAGCCGATTTCCTCGTATTGGATACCTACGGCCAGGCGGCCCAGGGTGTCGATCAGGCCGTATTTTTCTTCCTTTTTGAAAATATGCAGGACCTGGTTGCCGGTTTTATCAATGAAAGCCAGTTCGTCGAACTGACAGGGCAAAAGTGTTTTGCCTTTACTGTTGACCATGCCCCATTTATCGTTGCTGGAGACGATGCCCACTTTATTTTTAAAATCCCGGGCAAAGGAATATTGTGGTGCCACGACCATTTCACCCAGGGTATCCATGTAGCCCCAATGACAATCTTCGCAGGCAAGGAAGCCAAAGCGGTCAATATTGTAGTCGTACTGTGTGTAATCCGTGAGGACAATAGGTGGCAGCTGCTGGGCAAAATATTCATTTAAGCGCCCCAGCGTGTACGGTGAGTTTTTCAGTACACTGGAAACACGGCCCTTGACACTGGCCCGGGCAACCCCGTTTTCAAAATCACCCAAAAAAGCCAGGTCTTTGCGGATAATCTTACCGATGCGGTTGACCAGTCCATGTTTTCCATTGGTGAAAATACACCGGGCAACCGGCAGCCCCTCATCAAAATCGCTCAACCTGACATCCAGCAGATCCACTTCATGCACAAGCAGGCCGGTGTCATTTTGCACGAGGCCATAGGCCATTTCGTAGCGGTACGAGGTTTTACCAAAGGTGAGGGATTGCCGGCTTTCAATGCCGACCAGCGTCAGCCCCAATTCCTTTTCGACCTGCACCTGGTGGAAAGTAGGTTCTATTTGTACGGTGCCGTTATCGAGGCGGCGCAGGCCCCATTTGTCTTGTTTTGGAGAATAAAACCACTCAAATTTTTCCAATTGATAGGGGCTTTCAGCATCCCCCCAGAGGCGGGGCAGGGTCTCATTTTCGCGGGTGACGGTGATCGTGAAATATTTTTCGTAGCGGTTTTTACCCTCCAGCCTTCTCTCTTTGTCAAAATTAAATACCGTCAATTTGGCTCCCTGATAAGCTTTTGCCCGGTCTCCCTCCAGCAGAATCCGGTCGAAATCCGTATCGACCAGCATTTCCCCCCGGTAATTGGCGATGCCGAGTTTCCGGCTTTTGATCACGACGCAGAGCCCCTCTTTCATGGGCGCGATGTAATCATATTTAAAGGGAATGAGTACCAGGTCGTCGATGGTCACGATACCCCAGTCGCCATCCTGGTTTGCCCGGAATATATCCCCGTCGTAGGATTGAATTTCATCGTATTTAGGTAAAAGGACGAGGCTTCCGCAGTGATCGACCAGGCCAAGTTTCCGGTTTTTTTTGCACAACACATATTCATCGGAGAAGGGGTAGAAGGCTTCAAAAGGCTGGTTGGTGACCAATTTGTTGTTGACCAGGGAAAAAAGAGCGGGCACGTTGTTGGAGACGAGTTTGATAAATTTATCGGAAATGCGGCTGAAATGGTTGTGGACAGGTTCGATCACCAAACTGCCGAGGCTGTCAATGGCGCCCCATTTAAGGTCTTTTTTGAAGAAAAAAAGATTGGGATTATATACCCATATTTCATCCACCGAAGGTTCCATCAACTCCCGGCCATTGGGCAGGAGCAATCCGAGGAGGTTCTCATTTTTGGTTTGAAAAAAAAGGTTGGTTACCTCCTGTGGTACATTTTGCAGGACGATGATCTCATCGTAAACGGGCGGGGAGATCAAAGTGCCCTGTTCGTCAACCATACCCCATTTTTTATCCTGCTGAAAAGCCAGATAAGTCTTTCCGCCGTGTCTCCCTTTGAGCACTTCCACCCGCTCGTAGCCCGGTTGCAGGATTACTTTGCCCTGCATATTCAGCACTTTCCACTCTCCGTTCTCCATCACCGAAACAAGGGTCGTATCCAAAGCTTTAACGTCGTCGTATCGGGGTGCAACGATCTCGAAGCCTTTGTTATCGAGCATCCCAACCAGCTTGTTTCGCTGCATAATGGCAAATCCAAATTCTTTGAACTCACCGATAGCGTCGTAAACCGGCTCCTTGACGATACGGCCATCGCTGTTGATCAACCCCCATTTTTGGTCTTTTTTGATGGGAAAAAGCGACTGCGCGGGCAGCTGGGCAGTCACCAGCAGGTACAAGACTGGCAGCAAGGAAAAAGTAGTACGGTTAGGCGTCATGGTCAGTCGCATAAAGAAGTCAGTCAGTTAGCGCAAAAGTCAGTTATTAGATGTAATACTTTTTGTAAAAATTGTTTTCTGTTTTTCATCCCCGGAAACCCCCGAAAGGGGCGTGTGTTGAATCCTCGGGTTATTTTGCTCCGCATATTGCCCGGCTTGCTTTTAGTGGCATTTTACGGGAGCAGCATTTTGAAAAAGTCCCGGATCCTGTTTTTATCTACTAACGTTAGAGGGGGGATTTTATGCGGTATAATAACGTCGGGACTAAGGATTATTTTACAAAGAAAAGAAATCCCCGAAGGAAATAATGGTAAAAAGTGAAAAAGTGACAACCCTTCAAAGGTTGCCTGTCAGGCTGAAGTGTTCCTGAGCTTCCCATATCTTACCGGTATGTCGGAAAATGGTCAGGCTCTCGGCCCGAAATGTCCGCTGGTATTCTTTTTCGCTAAAAAAGGCCAGAGCCCGGGGAAAGACCGACTCGTCGAGGTCGCGGTGGGCAATGGTCAGGTGCGGGCGGAATTGGGGGTAGGGTTTGGTTTTCCAACCGGGATTTTCTGCCAGTCTGCGGTCCAGGTCATCTTTTAATGCAGTTAATGGCTCATTGGGCAATACATCCACAAATAGCACCCGGGGAGGGAAACTGCTGAAGCCGTGCAGTTGAATGAAAAAGGGTTGCTTATTTTCGGCGCAGCCGCCGACCGTAGTTTTTATTTCACCCAACCGGTTTTCCGGCCAGCGAAAAGGTGACACCAATGTGATATGCGGAGGGGCGTTCAAAGCATGACTGGCCTGGAACAACTTGCTACAGGTTTCTTTAAATTCCGTGATTTCCTGTTGGATCGTGGCGTTTGGTAAAACGGCGATGAAAAACAAGGGAGATGGCATGATTGGTAGCGGTGTTTGTAAACGGTGTAAATATTTTTCAAAATAGCCCTTCAAGGGCAGTTGAAAGTTTTGTCGAACGACACAAGGGTACCGGGGTCACATATCCATAATGGCGGCCACATCCGGATCCAGCTCCGGTGGTTTTGACAGCAGGGAAATACCAATGAACAAGGTCAGGGACACCGCCAGAGAAAGGGCACCAACGTCAATGTTGTAAGGGATGGTGATGCTGAAAATTTTGACTGCAAAATTGACCGTCAGACTGGCAATGATGGCGGTATTGGCAGCGAGAGGCGTGGCCCGTTTCCAATTGAAGCCCAGCGTGACGGCGGGTACGACCGCAGCGGCAAAAGTCCCCCAGCCAAAAGCGCCCAGAATGGCGACCAAATCACCGGAGTAGAGGGCAAAAACAGCCGCAACAAGGGAAATCAGAAAAGTGGTTACCCGGGCCCAGAGCAACTCATTTTTGATGGTTTTACCGAGCGCCCGGGGGATGTCGTGCATCACCGCTGCCGTTCCAATATTCAAAAAGGCATCCGCCGTTGACATGATGGCGGCAAACAACCCCGCAAACACGACGCCTGCCAGCACCGGGTGCGCATACGTTTGTAAAAACTGGGAGGCGGCGGCATCAGCGGTGGCTAATTCGGGTTGCCGGCCACTCAGCACCAGAGCCCGCATGACCAGTCCGATGCTGATCCACAAAAGTGCCGAAAACAGGTAGCCAACGATGGAAACCGGCAGGATGTGTTTCGCATCCCGGATCTTTTTGTTCATCATCATTTTGGTGATGACATGCGGCTGGCCGGACCCGCCCAGGCCAAATACGAACAACCACGACAAGCAACCAATCATGCCCAAAGTGCCCCACGGGCTGATGGCCTCCGGATCGTCCCGATGTATGATCTGACTTATTTCGGTAAAACCGCCTTCGTAGGTGTACATGGCCGTAAAAAATACCAGTGTCGCTGCTACGATCATGATGCCTCCCTGGATTATATCCGTGTAAACGGAGGCCACAATTCCGCCGGTGACACTGTAAAAAACCAGGATGGAGCAGGAAATGACCACACATATTTCCAGGCTGATATTGGCCAGGAACTCCGTTTCCACCAGGATGTCTTTCAGCACCACCGACATGGCTAAAATTTGCGTAGCGAGGTACCCAAAAACACCCAGCAGGATCGCCACAGAGATCAGCAGCCGGGTGGAATCTTTACCATACCTCAGCTTGACGGCATCGGGCAGGGAAATCGATTCACCCAGTTCGGCGAATAGCCGCAGCCGCTTGCCCAGCAGGGCAAATGATATATTAAAACCCATTACCACACATACGACCATCCACACCGAACTCATGCCCATCCGGTACACGAGCCCCGGTCCGCCCACAAATCCGAAACCGCTCAGAGTACTGGAAAAAACGGCAAAAGCTGTGACCATAATCCCCAGATCACGGCCCGCCATAAAAAAATCCTGTGTGGATTTTGTGCGCCTCAGAGCCCATATACCTACTCCGATACAAATCAGCATATACAACCCGAGAGAGGTCAGTATAATTGGATTCCGGTAAGCTTCCATTTCGTCTTGTTTTGATAATTAATGTAAGTTGCGATGAATTATATCTCAGTAATTTCGGGCCGCATATTGTTCAGATCATTTTCCCCTTGAAATCCCGAGAGGGGCACCCCAAAGTGAATTCGGGGCAGGCTATTGGGCGGTTGCTATGAAAATGACTTATCCTGCCCCGCATTTTTTGAATTCATTGATCAATGCAATTTGAATTAATTAGTCTGTGGTAAAGTGTTCATCACTCACTGCTGCCTCTCTTTTTCTTCTGGCTGCCACTATTTCGTGAAACCGGTCTTCTTCCTCTTTGGTCAGGATCCAATCGTCAAATTTTACGATGTACGTGACCGTGATAACCGCCGGCACAAACCACATCCCGTACAGCATCCAGGCCGTGGGTACGGGGAATCCTCCGGTAAACGCAGGGTTGTCGTTTTGCTGAAATTCCCAGTAAGAAAAAACCATCAGGGAATAGATTATCACATAAGCAGTAAAGCCAAAAAACAGGATCAGGCGCATGTTCCGGGGAATCGCCCCGTCCTTTTTTTTCAGTCCGGTAAAGATGCAGAATCCGAAAATTCCGATGATGCCAAGGCCAAAAAGGTAAGACAGCCACTTGATGGCCACGCCGCCGCCGGCATAATCACCACTTTTCAGCATCGTTTTGAAGGTGGGGTGCAGTGAGCCGGTTGCGCCGGGCACGGCGGGGGTCAGCCAGATTGCTGCTATCAGGATCAGGAACATCGCCAGGAAAGCAAAGAACCATTTAAACATGTTGTTGTGCATAACCGATCGTGTTTTGATTGGAAGGCCAAAAGGTAAGGAATCAAATTAAAAAATCAACCCTGTGGCGGCGGGCACCGGCCATCCTTACATCCAGCTCCTCGCATCCGTTTCCACTTTGTACAAAACAAAGTCCCTCACTTCCCGGGCCTTTTCTACCGGAATATAGGGCACTTGCACCGATCCGGCGGCC
>JBFIJS010000147.1:0-8082 GCA_041600595.1 Saprospiraceae bacterium
ACCTCTGCCGGTCATCGGGGTTCCAATCAAATCCTCCAACTCCATTGACGGCTGGGATTCAGTTCTTTCTATTTTGCAAATGCCCAACGGCGTACCCGTTGCGACGGTCGCCCTGAATGCTGCCAAAAACGCGGGGCTCCTGGCCGCTGAAATCCTGGCAACAGGCGATGGTGTACTTCTGGAAAAAATGGTTGCTTATAAGAAAGGAATGGCCGACGGCGTGGCCGTAAAATTCAAAAAGCTGGAGAAGATGGGTTACGAAGCATATTTGGATCAGTATAAAAAATAAACGCTACCGCACCAGCGTCAAATCCCCGTAAAACACTTTTCGTTTGCCATCCAAAAACACCACTTCTGCCCGCCAGGCAAATACTGCCGGGTTCATTGGCAGACCTTCAAAGTTGCCGTCCCACCCGTAGTTGGGGTTGTTGGGCTGGAGGTTTTCCCGATAGAAGACCCGATTTCCCCAACGGTCGAAAATGGAAAAGGAAGGCACGTTTTCAATGTCTTTTCCGGCGTAGAAAATAAGCAGGTCGTTTACGTTATCGCCATTGGGTGTAAAACCGGACGGTACAAAGAAGGGGTGTTCTTCATTAACAAAAACAGTAACGAAATCGGTACCAAAGCACCCGGTGGTGTCGAAAACCTCAATGCGATAAGTCGTCGTTTCGTTGGGAAAAACCACCTGGTCAAGACAAGCAGGACAGTCCACCGAATCGGGAAGGTTGATCCAGCGAATATGGTCAATCGCACCGGTATCCAGACTGATCTGTGCCAGCAGGTCGGCACTTTGACCTTGCTTGATGTAGAGGTCATTTCCCAGTTCGACCAGCAGGTCATTGGGAAAGAAAATAGACACTGTTGTTT
Source organism: Saprospiraceae bacterium (assembly GCA_041600595.1). Taxonomy (GTDB): domain Bacteria; phylum Bacteroidota; class Bacteroidia; order Chitinophagales; family Saprospiraceae; genus UBA6168. The sequence goes on from JBFIJS010000147.1 coordinate 868, forward strand.
CCCAATCACAACCATTCACGTCTTCTACTCTGAAGTCGTAGGAACCCGGATCGAGAAAACTGAATTGTGGGTAAGTCACAAAGGCACTGTCATTCAGGGAAAACGTGTACGGGGGCGTTCCGCCAAAAACACTGTCAATAAAAATAAAGCCTTCAAAGTCAATGCAGTCTGGCTGTTGGAAAGACAGCCAGACATCGTCGACGGGCAGGGCATTAGCGACCACGGTAGCAATGGCGGAGGCCATACAGCCATTTGATAATTTTTTCACGGTCAAACGGTATTCGCCGGCAGCGTCCACCTCAGAGTTCAGGTTGTTCGGGGTTTTTATGTTGCCTGCAGTACTGGTCGTCCACTGATAAGTGACCTGACCAGTTGAGGAGCCCTGCCCGGAAACCACAGCCGTTAAATCGTCGCAGTCCAGTTGGCCAATAGCTGTGGCAACAGCCACCGGCGGGCTGATATCTTCAACGACTACTACACTACTATCCCCCTGACAGCCATTAGTTGTATTAGTGATAGTTACGTGGTAAATACCGGTTTCGAATACGGTAGGCGTAGAAGAATCTTTGTTCAAAATCTGGCCGGGCCCATCCCACATGAAAGTAAAAACAGGTTGATTGTTGGGTGGTAAAGCCACGAGCTGGACAGAGGGGGAGTCGCAAGTCAAAGGATGTGCCGGTAAAACCTGAACGAAAGGTGCCGCCAGATTTTCCCCTACCAAAATACTTTCCTGATGGGTGCAACCATTGGTCAGATCAGTCACGGTGAGCGTGTAGGTACCACCACTGCCAACGGTAACGATGGAGCTGTTGGGGTCGTTTTGAATATCGCCATCGACAGTACTCCACGCATAGCCGACATTTCCCGCAGGGGAAGACGTAGTGCCGCTTAATGCTATAGTCGTCATTTGACAGGTGATCACCAGGACGGGTTGTGAAGAGGTGATATTAGCATCTGGCGATGTAAGGTCCACGCCAACCATGACTGTGTCCACTACCATACAGCCGTTGCTGGTGTCTGTTACTTCCAAAATGTATGACCCCTGCTGATTGATGAGTGGTTGCATTGAACTGGCACCACTGACAATGCCCGGCCCCATCCACTGGTACACGATATCGACACCCGTCTCTGAGCCGGTTCCGTCCAGTTGCAGCGCTGTGCGGGTACAGGTCAGGGTCGTATCTGCGCCTGCGTTTACCACCGGAATATCATCATCAATAGAAATGACAACCGATGCTGTGTCCCTGCACTGGCTAAACTGGTCGGTGACAATCAGTTGGTAGTTACCAGCAGCATCGATAGTTGGAGTCGCCGTCATTTCTCCAAAAAGGAAATTGCCATCGATGGTTGACCACGCAAAATCCAGCTGGCCGAGCGGTGTGGAGTTATTGCCATCCAGCTGTGGAGTCAGGTTGTTGCAGTTGATTTCTTCCGCAGTACCCGGATTGGCTACCGGCGGCGTTGTGGCATCCAGAACGGTAACTGACGCTACCGCTGTGCAATTATTAACCAAATCCGTTACGGTGAGATTATAGGTACCCGGACAATTGACTGTCGGCTGCAGAATATCGGTCGGAGAAGTGAAACAACCATCAGGTGTAGTCCAGTTAAAACTCAGTGATCCGGAGCCGGGTGACACGACAACTGAAGCAATGGTAAAAACAGTATCCACACAGGTATAAAAAAGATCATCCCCGACATCAACAAACGGGAAGTCATTGTCTGTTGTCACCCGTGTGCTGTCAATGGCACTGCATCCATTCACCGGGTTGGTTACGGTTAAATAGTACCTGCCGGCAGCACAGGCGTTTACATCTTCCAAATTAGGATTACTGCAAACGTCTCCGTCGGGGGTTGTCCAGAGGAAGTCGGGATTCAGCAGAGAGGTAGAGCCATCCAGCAGAACCGTATTGGCAGCACAGGTAATTATCCGGTCGGGGCCGGCCTCGGCATCCGGCCGCAGGGTATCAATACCGATGGTGACAAAATCGGAAGAAAAACAACCGGTCACTGTGTCTCTTACGGTTAGTTCATAAAGGCCGGCAGCATCTATTACCGGACTGAGGGTAGTGGTTCCGTTTACAATATTTCCATTTGTGGTAGTCCATTCGTAAACGATGGCAGGCCCGACCGCCGAGCCGGTGCCATTCAGTTGGAGGATGGCATCGACACAATTCAGGTCATCATCCGGGCCGGCTTCGACTGTGGGGGGAGTAGTATTGTCATCGACCACCACATCGCAGACAGATGTAAAAACAGCACCGTTGGGATAAGTTCTTGACACGGTCAGGCGATAAACACCTCCCTGATCAGCGCAGGCCATAGCTGTCGTTTCCCCACCGCAAAGATTGCCCGAAAGGGCAGTCCACAAATAAGAAATATCGGGACCGGTAGAAGATCCCTGTGCGCTCAATGTGACCGTATTGTTATTGCAGTCCAACGCTCCGGAGGCCGTTGCGGAACAGAACGGGTTACAATTTACCGGGGCAAAAACATTGACGGAATCGACATCCACACACTGATTGACAGTGTTGGTAACCGAAAAGTAGAAAACATCCTGAGAATTGTTCGCATTGACGATAGCACTCAGCGTATTCTGGCCACTTATAATTTGCCCGGTTGGCGACGACCAGGAAAATGTAAGATTACCTCCGGCTGGCAAGACCGTTGCCTGAAGAACAGTATCCGTATCGCCACAGGCCATTTGCAGGTTGGAAACGGAAATATCAGCATTGACCAACGTGTCAGCCAGCTGAATGATCACATTATCAATGGCCGTGCAACCATTCGATACATCCGTAACAAATAGTTCGTAGGTACCAGGGCCCACCACTTCCACGTTCAATTCATTTTCCGGCGTGCAGAAATTACCCGACAAACTGGCCCACTCATAGATAATATCGGGGCCCTGAGAAGTACCCGTTACATCCAACGGATAACAGGACTCCAGCTCGGGGCAGCTCAGGGCCAACAGGAAGGGGTTGATGTTGGCGACCGGGGCAATGGTATCAGGCACGACCTCTACGGTATCACAGGCCGTCAATCCAACCGCACTATTGGTGACACAAAAAACATAAGTGCCGGCGCTTACCAAAGGGCTAAAGCTAACGGTCGGTAAGATGGAGTCGGGCAGCATGGTCCACTGATAAGTAAAATTTGGCCCAACCGAACCACTTGCCTGCAGGTTGGTAAAAATGGGCGAGCAATACACGATGCCATCGGCTCCGGCGTTGGCCATCGGCATACAGATCGCCGTGTCCAAAACGACCTGAACAGTATCAAAACTGGAGCACGCCGTCGATGTATTGGTTACCTCCAGAATATACATCCCTGCTCCCTGCACGACCGGCGCAGTCGTTGTGCCGTCGGCAAAAACAGTTCCCCCCAGACTTGTCCACTGGTATCGGATGCTTGTACCCGATTCGGAATTACTTCCGTCGAGTATTGCCTGTCCGGTATTACAATCAACGGACATTTCCATACCTGCGTCAGCAAAAGGAGGCGAAGAAACTTCAACAACCTCCACCAGGGCCGAATCGATACAGTTGCCAAACTGGAGGACCAGCCAAAACGAGTCAGGGTAATCTACCGTCACCGTAAGCTGATTGGACAGACCGCTGCCCGAAGAATCGAACCAATTGATGACTGCCCCGGATGGTGGCAAGACCGATGAACTGCCATCCAATAAAAAGGAAGTTTGATCACAGGTCAACTCTCCGTAATTTACAGTCACCAAAGCATCCAGGGGTTCGATGGCATCGTCCACCACAACGGAGTCGATGGCTGTACAGCCACTGACCTGATTGGTTACAGTCAAATAATAAGTGCCCGGAGCAATAGCAACGGCAAATGGGTTATTCGTTGGAGGAGCAAGTTCCCCTCCCGGGGAGCTCGTCCATTGATAAGTAATATTTGTACCCAAAGAAGAACCGATCCCGCCGATATCTTCGGAAGTGTTCTGGCAACTGATCGCATCAGGGCCGACGCCCGCATCTGCCACCGGTGTATTAAAATTGGCACCAATGGTAACGGATGTTGTATCAGAGCAGCCAGTCAGATTGTTAGTGATAACCAGCGAGTAATTGCCGACCTCCGTGACCGCTGCCAAAAAAGTACCCTGCCCGTTTACGATATTTCCCAACCATTCAATACTGACGTTTGAAGCATTTTGAGAATTACTACCATCGAGCCATACTGTGTCCACCAGGCAATTCAACACCCCGGGGCCGGGAATCTCAATAACGGCCAACGGGAATGAACTGTCGTTGCTGATGCCAACAATGTCGGTATCGGTACAACCATTCGACAGGTTGGTCACGGTCAATTGATAAAAACCTGCCTCGTTCACTTGCGGGTTGGGGATGTTTGCCGGAGGAATAATATTGCCGGAGGAAATGATATTCCATTGGTAAGAAATATTCCCCATCGGTTCCGAAGCCGATCCATCCAAAGTAAGAACAGGCACCTGACAGGATAGTGTATCCGATTCTCCGGCATCCGCTACCGGGTTTTCGATGTCCTGGAAAATTTCAATAGTATCCGTTGCTGAGCAGCCGTTATCTTCGTTGGTCACCACCAATTCGTACACTCCGGGTTCGGTGACTGTCGGGTTGGGAGAAAGCGGATCGGACACATTATTCCCTGTCCATTGAAAAGTCAGGTTGGGACCACCCGACGAGTTTGATGCATCCAACTGCACCGGGCTCACGGTACAAGTCAGGGTGCCTGGCCCGGTTGTCGATGCGACAGCCACCGGCAGATCAGCTTCTTGCTCTACCAGCACAGAATCAGTTACCGCACAATTGGCTGCCTCCACCGTCAGGTAGTACCAGCCAGGCTCATTGACGCCTGCACCCGGCGAAGCCGTTCCTGTTGTAAAATTTCCGGTAACGGTGGTCCATTGGTATGTCAGGGTACCGAGAGTAGCAGAGGCCCCGGCGGTAACCGTGACGGTGGTTGTTTCACAGGTCAGGGTATCGGGAAGCCCCATCAATAATGAAACCTCTACGACGGTCAGGTCAAGGTTGACCACACTGTCACATCCAGAAAGAACAGTTTGCAGGGTGTCGGAAAAAACGCCACTGTCGGTATAGGGAGTATTTCCGACCCACACGGTATCACCAAAGCAGATCGTGTCGGTGAGGCTCGTTTCATCCGGCAGCAACACTGTTAAGTCGAGCATGATGAGGCTGTCACACCCGAATTGGTTTTGCAATACAACTTCAAACCCGCCCGACACTTCAAATGTATCTGCCCCAACTATGTACGCCTCACCAAAGCAGATCGTTTCGACAATTGCCGTTGTATCAGATTGGAGTACGGTCAAATTCAAATGAACGACACTATCACATCCGGACACTGACTGAATGGTATCCACGAAAAAACCAGTTGCGTTGTAGGGTGTCGTTCCGATAAAAAATTCATCTCCGGAGCAGATCGTCTCCGTCAGACTGGCCAGGGGCGAGGGTGCTGAAATATTTACCACAATACAGTTGGTGTCAATATCCCCACAAAAATCTGGTGCCGGTCCATAGAGATTCGCATAAATATCCGGAGCCGACGAAGAAGAACCAACCGCCGGCAGCTGTAGCGAATCGGCCCGCAGGTAGGATAGTCCGCATAGTTGATAAGAGCCAACGGAATAACTTCGGAGGTCAGTCAGAGAGTCGTATGCGATAAGGCTGCCATTAGAAAAGATGGTGTAGGTATAACCGTATTCTGCAGGATTGGGCACCACTGCTCCATAAAGGGGTTCCGGAGTCAGTTGCAGAGCGCTGTCTCCTTCGCAAGCATTCACATTGGGTTCAAATGCCAGGTTGCCGGCATCGGCATCACAACAGAAAAACCCAGACTGATCACAAAGAATGACTTCAAAATCGAAGATGGTTCCCTGGTAAAATTGTGCACTATTATTTATCTCCAGACACCACTGACCGTTGACCACGCCGGTATTAAAGTCTTCCAGACAGCCATTGTAAGGCAGGTAAGTACCAGTCATAAAAGCGTTGGGCCAGTTACAATTCGCGGGGCAGTTGTTAAAAACACAAGGCAGCTCACAACCATTAATCGTATCGGGATGACATTCTTCCGCACAAGGAACGAATAAAATTTGCCAGGAAGAAAGCGGCGTCCAGTTGGTACAGTTACCTGTCGTACCTGTCAACTCCACCTGGGTTCCGTTCGGTGAGATCAGGGTCAGGTCGAGCGAGCCTATCTGGTCGTTTTCAAAAAAAACAGATACGCCACAAACGCCCTGGGCAGGGTCGGCCAGGTTATTATTAAAAGCATCGGCGATCTCGTAGCAAACCGTTGTTGTACTATTGGGCGGGATAGAGAACGGGCAGTTCTCATCATCTGCACATCCACAGTTCTGGCCGGCAAGCGATACCGCTATAAGCAACAGAAAAGATATGAGCAACGGAATACGGTGCATGATGGGTTGTAATCAGTTCACGGGACATCCCGGTGATAACGGTTGGCCAGTTGTTGTTGATCTGATTTAATGTCACCACAGATCAATGGCCAAAGGCCAACGTTTGAGATATAAGACAGGTTTTACCAGGCAAAATGGTTCAGCGTAAATACTGTGTAATTTAAATTTTCTTTAATTTTTCTTTCATGCAAGTGGGCCGGAGGATTCATCTCGCTTTGAGGCATCAGACTGCTCGGCCCAAAGGGATTTAAAGGGGGAAAGGTGGCGTTGCCACCTTTTCCCCCTTTAAATCCCTGGAGGCGCACATTGGGGGTCAATTGAAGCTGGAAATTCCCTGCGCCGCATTTCATAAACTAATTTAGATTACACAGTACTAAACGACTGACAGTCAAATTTATTCAAAATTAAGGTAAAAATGGGAAAGGAAGTGAAAAGGGAAAGGTTTGTTTGAAAAGGATCAGGCAGAAAGCCAATAAAATCAAAGCGGCTCTGCGGTATTCAACCGCAAAGCCGCTTTGTTGTGCAGGGCGTCTCACAACGCCCTTTAACCGGGCCATTTCAGGATGGCCGAATCTTTTTATCAATTAAAATAATCCCTCATTTTGTCGAAAAAGCCCCGCTCCCCTTTACCGGGTTCCGGCTGGAAGTTCTGCATATCCCGCATCCGCTCCAGCAATTCCCGCTCTTCATTGGTCAGTTTTTTGGGCGTCCAGACATTTACATGGATCAACTGATCGCCGTGCTCATAGCTTTGAACGGAAGGCAGGCCTTTTCCTTTCAGA
>JBFIJS010000148.1:0-8076 GCA_041600595.1 Saprospiraceae bacterium
CAAGATCCGGAACGGATATTCCGTTCCTACCCGCACGAGCTGTCGGGAGGACAACGCCAACGGGTGATGATCGCCATGGCCATCAGTTGCCAGCCTTCCATTTTGATTGCTGACGAACCAACCAGCGCCCTGGACGTGACGGTTCAGCGTTCGATCCTGGATCTGATTAACGACCTGAAAGCTGAGCTGAAACTGGCCACGATTTTTATTTCCCATGATTTAAAGGTGATTGCAGAAATAGCCGACCGAGTGGTAGTCATGCAACGGGGAAAAGTGGTAGAGCAGGGGCTTGTTTCGGAAGTTTTCCATCATCCAAAGGAACCCTATACCCAAAGGTTGTTGCAGGATTCACTGGGTTTGCCAGCAAAAAGAATGGCCCGGGAAACAGACCGGCAGCCACTGGTGCAATTGAGGAATCTGCAAACGTGGTTTGGAAAGGAAAAATCCTTTTGGGGAAAACCAAAATCAGTAGTAAAAGCAGTCGATGGTGTCAGCCTGGAAATTTTTGCCGGAGAAACACTGGGGCTGGTAGGGGAGTCGGGCAGCGGGAAAACCACCCTGGGACGAACCCTTCTTTATTTACAAAAGCCAACCGGCGGAGAAGTGATTTACGATGGCAGGTCATTGCGGGAAATTACGGGCAAAGCATGGAAATCTGTTCGGCAGGAAATTCAGATCATTTTCCAGGATCCTTATTCCTCCCTCAACCCGCGGCAGATGATTGGCCAGTCGATCATGGAGCCCATGAAAGTGCATGGCATCGGGGAAAACGCACAAGAAAGGGAGCAAATGGCCATCAGACTATTGCAGAGGGTCGGCCTGGAGGCGTCGCATTTCTGGCGTTTTCCCAGAGAGTTTTCCGGTGGCCAGCGCCAACGGATCTGTATCGCAAAGGCCCTGGCCGTGCGGCCTCGCCTGATCATCTGCGACGAATGTGTATCGGCCCTGGATGTCACCGTGCAGGCCCGGATTTTAGCTTTGCTGAAAGAATTGCAAGCCGACGAACAACTTACCTATTTATTCATCTCTCATGATTTATCGGTTATCCAGCAGATCAGTGACCGGGTAGCAGTCATGCACCAGGGAAAAATTGTAGAACTGTCCGGGGTAGATGCCGTTTTTCACCAGCCTGCCAATGAATATACCCGCCAATTAATCGAAGCAATTCCCGGTAAAAAAAGAACCTGAGCGGGCTGGCTCCATCCGGGCGGTGGTTGGTGGAGAAAATACCACGATAGTCCGGACTGTTTTTTTCCGTATAAAGTCCTCTGTTTGGATTTGATGTGTTGACTGCTTTTATCATAGTTTTGCATTATGAAAAATATCCAACTGAAAATTTCGGCGCTGTTATTCCCTTTTATGCTCACCTTTTTTGGCACAGGATGCAATCCCAAAGGAGGCGGTGGAGCAAGTGACAGTGACCATGCCTATACCAATCACCTTGTCAACGAAAGCAGTCCTTACCTCCTGCAACATGCGCACAATCCGGTGGACTGGCATCCCTGGAATGAAGCAACTTTAGCCAAGGCAAAAGCGGAGAACAAAATGCTGATCATCAGCATTGGCTACGCAGCCTGTCACTGGTGCCACGTCATGGAGCACGAATCGTTTGAGGACACGACGGTCGCCCGGCTGATGAATGAGCATTTCATTAATATCAAAGTGGACCGGGAAGAGCGTCCCGATGTCGATGATGTGTATATGACGGCCTGCCAGATGGCCTCGCAGGAGGGATGTGGCTGGCCGCTGAATGCGTTCGCCTTGCCGGACGGTAAACCTGTTTGGGCAGGGACGTATTTTCCAAAAAAGAAATGGCTGGAAGTGGTGGAATATTTTTCCGGCGAATGGCAGAAAAACCCGCAGCAAATGAAAGAATACGCTGCGCAGCTGACAGAAGGATTGAATCAGTCGAGTGTGGTGCCGATGCCCGCGGGCGAAGCTCTGTTTACCAGAAAAACATTGGATGATATTACGGATAAGTTGTTGCAACGTATTGATTTTCAGAGAGGTGGAAGGAAGGGGGCGCCCAAGTTTCCTATGCCAAGCAACTACCAGTACCTGTTAAAATACCACCACCTGACCGGGGATCAGAAAAGCCTGGAGGCCGTCACCCTGACCCTGAACGAAATGGCAAAAGGTGGTTTGTACGACCACCTCGGCGGCGGCTTTGCCCGGTACTCGACCGATGCTGACTGGTTGGTACCTCATTTTGAAAAAATGCTCTACGATAATGCTCAGTTGGTTAGTCTGTACGCCAGTGCCTATCAGGTGACCAAAGACCCTTTTTATAAAAAAGTAATTGAAGAAACGCTGGACTTTATCGAACGGGAAATGACTTCCCCTGAAGGTGCTTTTTATTCGTCTCTGGACGCTGATTCGGAAGGAGAGGAAGGCAGGTTTTACGTTTGGTCAAAGCCGGAGATCGATTCCATACTGGGAGGCCAGGCAGCCTTATTCAGCAGTTATTACAACATCACGGAAAAGGGGAATTGGGAGGATGGAAAAAATATCCTGCATTTGAAGACGAGCCAGGAGCAGTTTGCCCGGGAAAACGGTCTTACTGCAGGACAGCTGACCGAGCAGATCGACAAGGCCAAAGACATGCTGTTCAAGGCCCGGGAAAAAAGGGTTCGTCCGGGCCTGGACGACAAGGCGCTGACCGCCTGGAATGCCCTGATGATTTCCGGTTATGTGCAGGCGTTCCGGGCATTCGGTGACCAGAAATATTTGGCGGCAGCCACAAAAAATGCCGGTTTGATCACGGAAAAAATGCTCCAGAGCGACAACCGGTTGAACCGCAATTACAAAAATGGTAAATCAGTCATCAATGGTTTTCTCGACGATTATGCCCTGACCACCGAAGCTTTCATCAATTTATACCAGGTGACTTTTGATGAAAAATGGCTGTACAAGGCGAAAGACCTTACCACCTACGCACTGGCTCATTTTTCGGGGAACGATGAAACCAATCTTTTGTATTACACCTCCGATATTGACCCGCCGCTGGTGACTCGCAAAATCGAAACGGCTGATAATGTGATTTCCAGTTCAAATGCCGTCATGGCTCAGAACCTGCACTATCTGGGGCTGTACTTTTACCAAAACGAATGGGTGGAATTGTCCGAAAGCATGCTCCATTCATTGTCGGCAACCATCGCCGGGACGGATACGCCCGACTTCTATTCTCAATGGTCGCAGGTGTACCTGGATTTTGTCAAACCACCGTATGAAGTGGCAATCGTTGGCGATAATGCCGCCCAGAAGCGGAACGAACTGATGAAATATTACCTGCCGAATGCCCTGTTGTTGGGTGGGCCGGATGAAGGTACGCTGGAGTTGCTGACAGACAAATTGCAGGAAGGAGAGACCATGATCTATGTCTGTCGTAACAAAGTGTGTAAGTTGCCGGTAACAGACTCATCCCGGGCAGTTGCAATGCTGGACTAAAGGCGGCGCCATAACCTAAGTACTCGACATGACGGTGAAAAAAACGGCACGTATTGTCCTCCTGGAGGCAAGACGTGCCGTTTTTGCATTAGGGAGTTTTTATCCTCCTCAAAACCAGGACTTTAGATAAAAAATATTTTTGTAGCTTTGTGACTCCTCCTCGTGAAATAGCTTTCCCTCCTTACTTTGGTCTTCATTCTTTTTAATTTTCGGATCAACTTTAATCAGCAATTTTTAATGCAACACATGATCATTTAGTTTTAATCTTTTTGTCGCAACACGTAGCATTAATTCCAAATCACGGGCACTATGACCAAAAAAACTTACACCCGCCTGACCATCTTCTATCTGGTGTTTTTTGCCGGTTTACATGCAACGGCTCAAGTTGACTTTACGGCTCATGACCAGGTATTACCTTACAATGGTTTTTTCCATCCGGCCGCCAATATCGGAGAGTATCCATCTTTTTCCGAAAAAACACTTGGTGACCTCGCGGCCGGCAACCAGATTCTGAACATACCAGGTGCCGGGGTGAAGGCCTTGCGGCCCGGGCTTTTCGAAGATTTGCTGGAAAATTTTGGCTACGACATCAATCTGCCCTCGTTTGAATATTATCAGTCATTGGGCATGAGCGACCATACGGTAATCGTCGGGTTTCCTTCCAATCAACACCGGGAAACCGAACAGTTTTGTCCGGGCTTCCGCTCCGAGCTGTTTGCCAACTTATACGAACCGATCTGGGACGGGGGAGCCCACGGCACCCCGGTTAATGAGGAAAACTACTACGCCTGTTATTTATGGAAAATGGTCACCACTTACAAAGATCATGTTCGTTTTTGGGAAATATGGAATGAACCGGGCTTTGATTATACCGGAGGCCTGGGCTTCCTGCCGCCCGGCGCACCCGGCAACTGGTGGGACAACAATCCCGACCCTTGCGACTACAAACTGCGGGCACCCATTTTTCACTACGTCCGATTGCTCCGAATCAGCTGGGAAGTGATCAAAACGTTGGATCCGGATGCCTATGTGGTAGTTTCCGGCACGGGGTATCCTTCCTTTCTGGATGCGATTTTGAGAAATACCGACAACCCGGCAGATGGCAGCCCCAGTGCTGAATTTCCCCTGGGAGGCGGAGCCTATTTCGATGTGATGGGCTTTCATTCCTATCCACATTTTGATGGCAGTTTGCAGGAGTGGAGCGACTCATTGGGAGGATGGATCTATTCGAGGCATTCGGATGCGGCTGCCAACGGGCTGGTGAAAACCAAGGAGACCTTCCAATCGGTGCTGCGAGAATATGGCTATGATGGGCTGATGTTTCCCGAAAAACTCTGGATGGTGACGGAGATCAATATTCCCCGAAAACAGTTTGGTGAATTTATCGGGTCGGAAGAAGCTCAGCGGAATTTTATGATCAAGGCAATGGTGACTGCCATGATGCACGAGTTTTTGCAGCTCCATATTTACAAACTGGCGGAGGATACCTACTATGACCAGGCGACTTTTGAGTTCGACCTGATGGGGCTGTATAAAAGGCTGGATTACAATGATTTATATTTCCAGGAACTGACAGCGGCAGGGGTAGCACACAAGACCGCTTCCGATCTTTTATTTGGAAAAACCTTTGACCCGGTCCGTACTGCAGCGCTCGGTTTGCCCGGGGAAGTAGCCGGTGGCGCTTTCCGGGATGAGCAAGGTAATTACACGTATGTGCTTTGGGCCATCACAGAAACTGACCGGTCGGAGGCAGCCAGTGCGTCCTATTCTTTTCCCCAGCCCTTGAACCCCGGGAAGCTGCTTAATCATCGCTGGGATGCTGGTGTTACCCACGAAGCTTCGATAGTGGAGCCGGTAAATATTTCCCTGACCGGCACACCACAGTTTTTTACAGAAGCCTTGTTTAGCTTAAACAACTACAACGGATGTGCACCTTTTGCGTTGCAGGTGGATGGCCAGTTCGCACCGGCAACGAGTTTTTCCTGGCAGGTAACCAGTCAGGGAAATGTGGTTGCAACATCGACTGTTTCCCAGCCGACTTTTTTCTTTGGGGCAAACGGAGAATACCAAATAACCATGAGCGCCCTTAACGGAAACGGGCAACTGCTGGCACAACAAACCCAGACCATCACCGTAATGGCGCCCGTCAATCCTGTATTTGACTTCAGCGTCTCCGGGCCGATTGCTCATTTCCAAAACCTCACTTCCCTGGGCAATAATTCATTTTTTTGGGAATTTGGGGACGGCACGAACAGCACCGATCCCGTTCCAACGCACGTTTATCTGTCGACGGGTAATTATACCGTCACTCTTACCGCCACCAATGCCTGCGGCAGTGAATCCGCAACGGCTTCCATTTTTGCCAATTCGCCGCAAACTTCCAATTTGTCCTACACCGCCAATGAGCAGGTTCCGGCGTTTCAAAGTGAATTTCGACCGGGCCTTTCGTGGGAGTATGTCAGTGGCTGGACAGACACCCAGTTGGCCAATCTTGCCGCTGGAAATATTTTGGAAAACGTATCGGGGGCCGGTGCCAAAGCTCTGCGTTCATACACCGGGGAGTCCCTGTTTCTCGATCAGGGATACGATGCCAAACAGGGTTTATACAAGCATTATGATAATATTGATTTGCAAGACAATACCTTTTTGCTGGCTTTTCCGTCGGTCGGTAGCCGTGATCCAAACTTCTACTGCCCCGACCAGCAATCCACTATTTTCCGGGATTTGTATGTAGAAATTTGGGACAACGGCGAAAATGGAACACCCATCAATGACGCAAACCCCTGGGCGGCATACGTTTACCACACGGTTTTAAATTACGGTCCTTATGTGAAATTCTGGGAAATTTTCAACGCTCCGGATTTTGACCTGACAGGAGACCGGGGTTGGCTGCCACCCGGCGAGCCCGGCAACTGGTGGGACAACAACCCCGATCCGTGCGAGTACGAACTACGGGCTCCGATCTTTTACTACATCCGTGCGTTGCGGATTGCCTATGAAGTCATCAAATACCTGGATGAAGATGATTATGTGACGGTGGCGGGGATTGCTTATCCCTCGTTTCTCGATGCTATTTGCCGCAACACTGATAATCCGATAAACGGCTCAATATCCGATCCTTATCCATTGAAAGGCGGGGCTTATTTCGACGCAGTCGGGTTTAAAAGCTATCCTCATTTTGATGGAAGTACAGTTTTCTTTGACCCGGACATCGGGACTTTTGCTTACGAACGACACTCCGATGCCGCCGTGCGGGGTATTAAGCGGGTTAAAGAAGAGTTCGCAACTGTTCTGATAAATTACGGTTACGACGGGCAGACCATGCCGCAAAAAGAGTTCATCATTAGTGAAGCCAATATCCCCCGGCGTCAACTTTCTTATTACCTGGGTGGGGAAGAGTCGCAGCGGAACTGGACCATCAAGGCCTGGATTGAATCGGTGCGAAATGATATCCGGCAGTTGAATTATTTCCGGCTGGCTGAAAGCGCCATTTTCTGGCAGGCAGCGGATGCTTTTCAAGTGATGGGATTTTACCAGGATCTGACCGGCACAGCGCCCTATGAGCAAACCATCAATGAGCAGGGCATTGCCTTGAAGACTTGCACGGAATTACTCTTTGCGACAGATTACAATCCGCAAAAAACCAGCGAGCTTTTGTTGCCCGAGGCGATTGATGGCGGAGCTTTAGAGGACGCCGCAGGCAATATGATCTACGTGCTCTGGGCCAAAACAAATGACGATCTGTCGGAGGAAGCCCAGGCGGTTTATTCTTTCCCTGACCATCTGCCAATTGGCCAGCTGTATAAGTATGCGTGGGACTTTTCCCGAACCGGCAGTTTTGAAATTATTTCCCCGAATGAAGTGGTGCTCACAGGGTCACCTGTTTTTTTAACAACTTCGGAGCGGACGATAAGGGCCCCGGTAGCTGCATTCCGGGCCAACACTACCCATAGTTGTGCGGGCAATTACATCACTTTCGAAAGTGTTTCCAGCAACCAGCCCCTGACGTGGGAGTGGACTTTTCCCGGTGGAAACCCAGCTGCATATACCGGGGAAAACCCGCCGCCAGTATGGTATAATTATCCCGGTGAGTATCAAGTTAGTCTGAAGGTGAGCAACGCCGCCGGCGAACATACCATGACTCGGGAAAATTACCTGCACATCGAAGGGGCACCCCAGGCGGCATTTGAAATGGTCATCAATGACGCATCGGTTCAGTTTATCAACACATCCGTAAATGCCGCCGAATATGAATGGTGTTTTGGAGATGGCGTTTGTACCGATGCCGAAAGTCCGACTTATGTTTATTTTCAGAATGGCGAATATTCGGTGACGCTGACGGCCACCAATGGTTGCGGCAGCAGCACATTTGAGCAAACCATCAACATCGCAACAACACCAACGGCGGCTTTCATTTATCAATTTACCGGCAACTGTGACCTACCGCAGGCTATTCTGGTGGATGTTTCCTATTCCAACCCGGAGTCCTGGCAATGGATCATACCGGGCGGCATACCTTCGACTTCTGATCAGAGGTATCCGACGATTAATTTTCCGGCAGGTGGCCACTATGAAGTTACCCTGATCGCCGGGAACGCAAACGGTTTTGACACCCTGACCACCACCATC
>JBFIJS010000149.1:0-8030 GCA_041600595.1 Saprospiraceae bacterium
CAATAACCGGCAAAATTCCGACATTAAATTGAGCATTTGCTGGCGGGCGAATGGCCTTCCCGGAAACAGTTTTTCCCAAACTGCCTCCTTGGTTATTTTGGGGGAGTTGAAGTCCGGATATTGCCGGGACAGTAGTTTATACATTTTTACAATACTGGTATTGGTATTATAAAAAGGCGATTGGAGAAAGGCATGTAGTTGCTTAACTTCTTCGGGGGTCAAAACCTCAAAGGTGCGGACGAGTTTACTATTTTGCATGAAGCCCTGTTTTGGAACATGTATTATAATAGATGCTGGATTATGGGGCTTTTCAACGCAAAAATAGTGTATTTTCGTTATTATAAATAGAGTTTATAAATGGTTGATAATGAGCAATAAAAGATTTTTTATGATTATAAATTATTGTTATTATAACGAAAATTTGTCCTTTCTGTACCCTCCCTTTCGCCTTATACTTGCAAGGGTGAAAAAAATGACCCCAAAAGACACTCTCTATATAACCCAATTGCCTCGACACTCCGACCGGTTCGTGTCTTAGTTGCCATTAAAAACAAAGAGAAATACATCTGATAAAGCGGAGGAACAGTCTTCTGTAACAGGTTGTTTTCGTGCCATAACCTATGTGCTCCCCAGCATGGATAACGGCTTTTCCAGCATCACATATCAGGCATTACAAACCTTTATTCAGACAGCCAGCGTAGTGGTTGATGAATACCCTAATAGCTAAAACATAGCAAAGAGTAAGGTTTGTAATGCTGGGCCGCTTTGCTTTATATGGAATATGGAGAAAATTGGTGAATGGACAGAAAAATCAATTTTATGCATCTTAATTTTAATATACAATCATGAAAAACAATAACTCAAACCAGACTATTTTTCAGGTCAATTTAAACGAAATAACCTCCATGCAAACCAATCAATTACCAATTTATTACCGATTTTTCACAATGTTTTGCGTCTCTATTTTTTTAATAACCTCGCAGAGTTGTAGCCCAACACTTAAGTTAAATAAAAATAGCAGCGATATTCAAGTAAATGACAAAATTGAATTACGAGCACAGGCCAAGCGTTTCAAACAAAAAGACGGACCTGTAAAAATTAAATGGATCGTCAATGGAGAAGAAGTTGCTAGTGGAGAATCATTCCTGTTTTCAACAACTGAACCTGGTATTTATAATATACGTGCGGAAGCAGCGCAAGGGGACAAAAAGATAGAATCAGAAATAAAGCTAAGTGCTCAACTTTATGCTCCCTCAATAATCGATTTAGTTAATGGAGTGGAAAAATTTCCTATAAAACCTGAGACTCCACTTGTTAAAACTAAAACTGAACGCGATACTCTTCCAATAGAAATTAAAAAAGAAGGTGAAAAGGAAGTACGTACAGTATGGGCCGAAGTAAAAGAAACATTTAGCGCATCTAAAAATCCAGATGAATTTGTGATGTTCGATCCAAATGCAAATGTCTTGTGGCCAGGGGCACTGGTGCAAGGCAAATCTATTGCATCTGGTGTGCCAGCTATTATACCCATCAGCGAAGAACATCGTCTTCCGGGAAATGTAACCTTATCTATTTTGTCTGGGGATGGAAGCGGTGTTAAAAATAAATTTTACAAAGAAACAGTATTAACAAAATCTAAAGTCACACAAACAATGAATGAAATACTGTCAGGCTACAATGGGACAACACCAGCTCAATATTCTTATTCGAAAAATGTAGCTTATTCTTCCGCACAAATCCAATTTGACTTGGCAATGGGCTACGCAGGTCCGAGTAATAAAGTTGATGGTAAACTTGGCCTTGATTGGTCTCAGGAAAAGTCTCGAATGGTGGTGAAATTACATCAAAAGTTTTTCACCATGACATATGATGATCCACAAGGCGTGGAAGGTGTTTTCAAGCCAAGTATTACCTACAATGACCTAAAACCCTATTGCGGAGCGGGCAATCCTGCCTGTTATATTTCGAGTGTCACGTATGGAAGAATATATGTGCTTTTGTACGAGTCTGAGGCAAGTCAATTAGACCTTGAGGCAGCGTTGAACTATGCCTATGATGGAGTGGTAGCAGATGGGTATGTTGAGGCAGATTTGAAAGTAAAGCTGAAAAATAATGGCACAACTGTAAAATCATTCCAGATTGGCGGTGATTCGCAAAAGGGATTGGAGGCATCACTTGATCCGCTAAACCCTGAGAAAATAAGAAAATTTATTGTGGATGGTGCCAATTTCAGTTCAAATAATCCAGGTGAGATCATTTCTTACACAGTCAATTATCTGAAAGATGCCAGCCTTGTCAGGATGAATTCTGCTATGGAATATACAGTGACTCAAAAGACGCCCCTTTCAAGTGAAGAATTTATACTTGTTCCAGCCATTGTCAATAAAAATAGTGATGAGGCAGAAGCTACTCTAAGATCCAAAGGTTTCAATATGAAAATCACCTCTACCGTGAAGGACTGCAGCAAAACTGTTGGCACTGTGACTTACCAGAACAAACAGCCGGGCGAACTGCTCCAAGCGGGTAGCACAGTAGATGTGATAGTAGTAGCTGACAGGCCTGATATTAGTCCTCCAAACATAGAGGGAGGTGGAAAGCTCCACTTACTATTGCCTGAAGGCTCTTACAGTGAGGGTGCTTGGGCAGGTGGCAATACTGCGGTCTCTTTTTCCCTCGGGGGCGACGAATGTACTACAGGAACAGTCATTATGAAACACGCCTTAATATCTGAAAGAAAATACAATTTAAAAACAGGAGATAAACAGGAGATAAAAGAAGCATTTGGTGCAGGTGCTATATCCATCAAATTTGTTTCCAGTGACCCTGATGCAAAGTTGCATTTACGGATATGGTAATATTTTATAAATTTTTCAATCAAAAAAAACCAATTCAGCATGAATACAAATTTAAACCATGAATCCCCCCAGAAAACCAACCTCAAAAGCGGCATCCTCCTGGTGCTGTTTTTCTTAACCACTCTGTTTTCGCAAGCACAAAACTGCCCCGGTACGGACTACGTCCTGACCTCGCAGGCCGAAGTCGATGCTTTTCCGGCGGGTTGCGACCATATTTTAGGCAGCCTCACCATTGCTGGCGCCGACATTACCGACTTGTCGCCGCTGAGCAATATTGCGACGATCGAGAATGACCTGATCATTATCGGCAATCCGATGCTGATGAGTTTGGATGATATTTCAGGCATATCAGATATCCGTTTTATGTACATTGAAAACAACCCAATGCTGACGGCCATTGATGGGTTCAATAGCCTGTCCACACTGGGGCGGCTACAAATCGAAAACAACGCCGGGCTGGTCAGTGTGAACGGGTTCACTTCGCTGACCGCCGTTACCGACCGTTTCAGAATCAGGAATAATGCCTCGCTGACAAGCTTTGATGGTCTATCGAACCTGAACGCTGCCGGCAGGACAGTGATCACCAACAATGCAGGCCTGACCAACCTTGATGGTTTGTTGTCCCTCTCTCAAATTACATTTGGATTCTTTAACATTGGTTCCAACACCAACCTCACGAACCTGGATGGTCTGGCCGCACTCACTTCTGTCAATGGAAATTTTACGGTGCAGGGCAATGTAAGCCTGACCGACTGCTGCGGCATTTACGACCTGCTCAATACGCCCGGAGCTATTAGTGGAACAGTCAATGTTACCAATAATGACATGGGCTGCGACAGCCCTGCCGAGATTGATACCTACTGTGGTGACGGCGACAACGATGGGTTCAACATCATTGATGGCGACTGCGCAGAGGGCGATCCCAACATCTATCCCGGCGCACCTGAGCTCTGCAATGGCATCGACGACAACTGCAACGGCGATGTGGATGAGGGTCTTTCTGGTTTCACTTATTTCGGGAATGTAACCTTCAACTCACAAGCGGAAGTGGATGCCTGGCCGCCGTGTTATTCAACGATTATTGGCGACCTGACCATTGAAGGGGCAGATATTATCGACCTGTCTTCCTTAAACAACATAAATGAAGTAGATGGAGCCGTATTTATTCAGTATAACGACTTGTTGACCAATGTGAACGGCTTGTCTTCCCTAACGGATATCGGTAGCAGATTGGCTATTTGGCACAACCCTGCATTAACCGACTTGACCGGTTTTGTATCACTTACTTCACTTGGTTCATTCCTTGATATCCTTTACAACAGTGCGCTGCCCAATGTGATCGGTTTTTCTGGTCTTACCCAGATTGGTAGGTTACAGATTGAGAACAACCCTTCTCTGATCAGCACTGCGGGTTTCAGTTCGCTAACCAGTGTGCCCAACCGCTTCTCCGTTCGTAACAACTCCAGCCTGCAAAACCTCGACGGCTTTTCTGCATTGACCTCGACAGGAAGGTTTCGGATCCAGGCAAACCCAAACCTGACCAACGTAGATGGGCTTTCCAACCTCGTAACGATTAGTGGCCATGTAGAAATTGGCGGCAACCACAGCCTTTCCAATGTTGATGGGCTATCCTCGCTCACTGCAATCACTGGTAGTTTCTCTCTTGCCAATAATTTATCTCTTTCAGACTGCTGTGGTATTCATGGTCTTCTGCAAGGAGGAATTGCAGGTGTTGTAAACATCCAAAACAACGATACCGGTTGCGACAGCGAACCGCAAATCGATGAGTACTGCGGTGACGGCGACAACGATGGGTTCAATATCATTGATGGCGACTGCGCAGAGGGCGATCCCAACATCAATCCCGGTGCACCTGAACTCTGCAATGGCATCGACGATAACTGCAACGGCGATGTGGATGAGGGTCTTTCTGGTTTCACTTATTTCGGTAATGTAACCTTCAACTCACAAGCGGAAGTGGACGCCTGGCCGCCGTGTTATTCGACCATTAATGGTCGGCTCGACATCAATGGAGCGGACATTACAGACCTGTCGCCCCTGAGTAACCTCACTACCGTAAATGGCGATTTCTGGCTGCACGATTGCCCCCTCCTGACCAACTTCAATGGCCTTTCATCGCTTTCCACGGTGACGCTTAATTTCTGGATTTACAACTTTCCTGCATTGACCGACCTGTCGGGCCTTTCTTCCGTAACTTTAGCCGGGTCGTTGTTGGTAGACAACTGTGACCTGCTGACCGATCTGTCGGGGCTGGAAGGTATCAGTTACCTGAAATTCAATTTGGCCATCAGGAACAACGACCAACTGCTAAGCCTGAATGGCCTTTCCAACCTGACAACCATTGACTTGGGAGGATTCTTTATCACCAACAATGCCGTTTTGCCTAATCTGGATGGCCTCTCGTCACTCAACAGCATTGGAGACCGTTTTCTGGTCAATCACAATCCTGCGTTGACCAATATAGACGCCCTGATGATGCTTACCTCTGTTGGGGGGCAATTGGAAATAGCCTTCAACCATGCACTCGAAAATCTGGATGGTTTGTCCAGCCTTAACTCAGTTGGTAGTTTTTTGGAAATAAAAATAAATTATGCCCTGCAAAACCTGGACGGCCTGGCGGCACTTACCTCTGTTGCCGGGAACTTTACCATTTTCGACAATTTTGACTTGACGGACTGCTGTGGCATCCATGAGTTACTTGTTACACCCGGCGCCATTGGTGGGGGAGTTTCCATTTTTACCAACAACACCGGCTGCGACAGCGAGCCCGAAGTCATCACCTACTGCGAAGATGCTGACATGGACGGCTTCAACATTGTGGATGGTGACTGCGACGATGAAGATGAGAACACCTTCCCCGGCGCCACCGAAATCTGCGACGGCGCAGATAACGATTGCAACGGCCTGGTGGATGATGGCCCCATCTCTGTTTACAATGGTAATATTGCTTTTTACAACCAGGCACAAGTGGACGCCTGGTCGCCTTGCGTCACGACTATCAATGGCTCGGTGACCATTCAAGGGGCCGGCATTTTTGATCTTACTCCTCTATTGAATGTACAAACGATTACCGGCAACCTGACCATACAGTATGCTGGTATGTTTAATCTCAACGGATTGCAAGGTCTGCAGACAGTCGGTGGCACGGTAACCGTTTTTTACAATTTTATCTTATCCAGCTTATCTGGCCTGGAAAACCTCAGCTCAGTGGGTGGCAGTTTTTGGATGTATTACAACTTCCTCCTATCCGACTGTTGCGCCATTGACGACTTGTTGACCAATGGCGGCATCAATGGTAACATTTCTATATATTTCAATGCTACAGGCTCTCATTGCAATAGCGCTGCCAGCATTATGGCTGCCTGCCAGCCGCCACAGTTGGTAGCCCCAACGAATGGTGGCCTCTTACAAGGGGCGGCACCTGCTGCAAAAAAGACAGCTGATTTAGCCCTGTTCCCCAATCCGGCCCGCAATGAAGTTACGGTTCGCTTTCAAAGAACAGCACCAGCTGCAACCCTGCGGATCATGGACACCCTCGGCAGAATTGTTTTCGAAAGAACGCTGGAAGAAGGAGTCGATCAGTTAAACGTCGACTTAGATTCCGGCCCGTTTGAAAACGGCCTTTACCTTGTTTCTCTTTTTGAAAATGGGGAAATGCAAACCAAACAGCTGGTTGTCCAACGATAGATGACATTGTTTTGGGAAATAAAAAGGGTGTGGGACTGATTCCTGTGCCCTTTTTATTTTGCTGGAAAAACCTCTGTTTCCATTTTCCTAAAAATAATCTCTGCGACCCTTTTAGAACCCTCCCCGTGCAAGTGTACCATATCGTACAGCCATTCCTTCGACTTCGGAACAGCTGCCTCCAGGTCAATCAACAAAACACCTTCCTCCGCCGCCACTTCCCGCACGATGCGGTTCAATCTTTGGTAGCTGGCGCAAAATGCCGTGACGGAAGTCCCCGATGCCTCCAGCTTTACGGTATAGGGTTGGAAAGCCGGATTTTCCAAAAACTCCTTTTCCAGCACCCGGTTGAATTGTGTCATTAAAACGGGCGTGATTTGGTTCGCCCGGCAGAGGGCGACGAAGCTGCGGATATTATCCCGGTATTCCCCGAAATGCGCCTCGCCGACGGGCTGCAATTTTTCCCAGCCAAACTCCAGGGGTTGTTGCTGCGAACTGGCTTTTACTTTCACCGACAGCAATTCGTAATGCAGCCTCGGAAATAAGACCTGAAAGGATTTTTCCAGCCGTTTTAATACACCTTTATTACTGAAAAAATAAAAATCAATATCGTCAAAAGCCGGTTTGGCCACCGTTTCGATAGTACGGCGGGTGGGGGTTTTTTCGTCGTTGGTGAAGCTCCCGTTGTACGACAAATGCACCAGGTCGTTGATACCGTGCATCAGCACCGCCACCTGAAAATCGTGGTGCAGTATTTTATTGGTCAACGTATTGAGGCTGTGCAGGCTGTGATTGCCCGCCACGCCCGCGTTGAAGGTGTTGACGGAATAACCGCTCTGCTGAAATTTTTTCCCCACCAGACTTGGAAAGCGCAGACTGTCGTCCACATAGCGGCATTCGGTGGTGCTCCCGCCAATAAAAACGATGTTGGTTTTCGCCTGCGGCAAATGGGTTTCGGAGCGGATGAAGCCATTTTCGTCGACGTCTACAGCGTAATTTTTTAGTTCCAGGTTTTCGGTGTAGCGGAGGAAACTGTGGTGAGGTCTTTCGGTAAAATGACTGTTGGGCAAGGCTATTTCCCGCAGGGAAATGTATCTGGACAAAACAGAATGGTGTCGCTCTTCTGGGTTGATTTTTTCCAGCACCCACTCAAATGCTGCGAGGAGCACCAAAAGGACGACGAGGTTGACGGCGAGGAGTTTTAAAAAACTGGCAGTTCTTGTTGTCATCAAATATTGTATGGGCAATAAAAAACTATTGATCAATTGCAGACCAAAACGAGGCCGTCGCAAGAAGGGCGCTTTGGAAGCAGTTGGCAGTAATAAGTCGGTAGTTTGACAGTTGCGAAACCCCGAACTTGTTTCGGGATTTTGGTTTCGTAGTAAATTGTAAATCAGTGACTTATGCTATTTCTTGCGTATCGGACAGTTGTCGTTATCCACTTGAAATTGGTTTATAATCAGTCGTTTC
>JBFIJS010000150.1:0-8018 GCA_041600595.1 Saprospiraceae bacterium
AGCGCATATATTCCATCCGAATCGGTGCTTAAATTCTGCAGAGGGCCAGCCATGGCTTCCACATTAATTTCAACGTTATTAATGCCAATATTTTCTTCAGTAAAAACCAACCCTGATATCTGCGGCAGTGGATTACAATCCCCGCACAGGTTCAAGGAGTCCTGCACAAAAAGCAACCCCTCGCAGGTGCTTTGATTGCCAAATTCATCGACTACAACTACTGATATAACGGGGCTTTCTAATTCACAGCAGCCGATCGTGATTGAGCTTTCCAGTGAATCTGCCAGAAAATAAAACTGCAGAACATCACCGCAATTGTCAAAACTGCCAGCATCAAAATCCGAGGCAGATACTTCCACCAGAGGAGGATTAGCGGCAGGAAGATAAACTGTTAGTTGGGGCTTGCAGAGGGCTACAGGTGAAATGGTATCCAGCACCAGAAATGAATCCTGGCAGACGGTGATTTTGCCACATTCATCAATCGCAGTGAAGGTCATCGAGTATCCACCAGTACCCAGTTTTACATCCGCTCCCGGCACGGCTCCAAGGTCCCCGGTCAGAGAAAGCAACACCTCACCACAACCGGCTACTTCCGGGCTGGGTGCAGTGACGGTTATTTCGCAGGAATTTGAGAATAAATATAAATCGGGGAATCCGCAACTACTGGAAAATACCGGTCCATCGGTATCATTGACGGCAATGGTTTGCACATATTCAATGATCCCGTCACCACCATCCATAAATTGTAAATCAACAAGGGACGTATCATCCTGGGTGTTTACATTGTTGTAACTACAGGCATTCCTGATGATCCATTTCCGCTCCAGGGTGTAACAATCTGCGACTTCGCCAATAATCAAATTATCGGTAAAGGTAGTCGTCATGTTTTCACAACTGACCCCAAGCAGGGTCGGCTGCCCCAGGTCAGCGGTGGTTGGATCCACACAGATACTTGTGTCTGGTGGAAAAATGGCTGAAAAATTGGAGACGTGCTCCACCGTTATTTCCTGAATACAATTTCCAACGTTGACACTATCCGACGTCAGCATTCTGAAAACAGAACCCGATCCACAATTATTAATAGAGACAGAATCCGTTTCGGAAAAAGTATAGTTGCAGTTTCCGTGGTATTCGGGAACGCCCAATTCGTTTAACACTTCGAAGTTGTTCAAGCCGATGGCCGGTGCAATGGTACTGAAATAGAAATCACAAGTAATGGTATCGTTGGGCGGACAGGAAACCAGATTTTCATTTTCTATTGCTAAAGTGATAATAGCAAAACTGGTATTACCGCAGGCATCAGTCACTTTGTAATTGACGATGTAATTTCCCACATTTAATTCTATGGGAGACCAGCCGCCATCGCTGTAAAGGGTATCCCAGGGCGTTCTGATTTCCACTGAATAAGAAGAACACTCAATGACATTTTCCAGAGAAGGCAAAAACAGGGAATCAAAGCACCGCTGATCAACACTGGCAAACAGTGTGTCCGGAATGCTGAACTGCGGCGGCGCTGTATCCAGGACGTGTATATATTGTGTATCCTTGACAGTGGCCATCTGATTGCAGAGGTTCACAACGGTCCAAATCCGGGTTATTTCAAATGCCGCACCACAGGTATTATTCAGAATATCGATATAATTAACTGTAATATCACAACCCGGATTATTATCGGCCGGAAAGTTATTGTGCATAGGCTCACCGGTAAAGATTGGGTTCGTAATTTCCTGCACAGACATACCTGGCTCGCAGTGCAAAGGCATAAATTCCGTACCATCATAATTGGGTGGAAACTGAACATTATTCAGGTCAAACCTTTTGCCGGTTATCATTTGTTCACAAACATCTACATTCCCTAATGGATCAGTAGCGACCCAGGAACGGGTAGTCTGAAAACCAATGCTGTCAGTGCATAAGGTGGCTGCGGTAACATCGGAAAAAGTGATCGTGACATTTTGAAAACAGCCTGAGGTGTCGGGCATACCGGTTATTGAAGGAAACAAAAAACTGTTGCAGGCCAGGGTAATATCCGGAGGGCAAGTGATGGAAGGTGGTGTTCCGCCCGACACCGTCACATGAGTCAGGCATTGCATATTGTTTGTTTGGTGCTGGACAGCAGCCAAAAACGTTTGTCCGATATCAGCTGATGAAATCACCGGCATTTCAATCTCTCCACTGGCGCTGAGCCGGATAGCTACATAATTATTGATACACCCGATTGAGTCTGCCAGCAGTAATTCACCGGGCTCGAATATACGTTCACATTCTCCATTCAGATCAACTGACAAATTCTGAATGCAATCCAGGGTCTGCGGCTGAAACTCATTCACGATAATATTAAAGGTACAAACCTCGAGATCGCCGGCAACGGTCGTGGCAGCCAGGGTCACTTGTGCGGTGCCTATTCCAAAAAAAGATCCGGAAGGAGGAAAAAAAATGGTATCAACCAAATCCTCGGTACTGCTCCAAAAGGCCGTATCAAATACGACTGCTGTATTGCAAAGTTCTGGTCCAAGTTGAACGGTGATATCTTCCGGGCAGGTTATTTCCCATCTATTGTCAGCCAATAAATTGGTTAGTGGTAAACAGAAAAATAGCAGAAAGGAGGTTGCTGAAAATAAAAAAGGTCGGAATTTGTAATATTTCGTGTTCATGGGATAGACATTTTGATAGATAATTTTTCTGGTTTGGGATGCGGTTTTGTTACAGTTTTCATTTTAATCTGTAGAAAATGCAAATCGGTGGTGAAAATTATTCTTGATGTCTTTGGCGTCAACCGGCAACATGAAATTTTGTCAAACTGAACGATCGGGTGAGATTCTGTTGGATTATCGGCAAAGTACAGAAATTTTATCAAAATAAACAAACCAAAGTATTTGCCGGTGCTTAAACATTTCACCAGAAAAGCAAAATCTTTCTGGCACCAGTCAAATTTTGTTGAAGGATCGATCCTCTACCGAAAGCTTTGTGAAGGATGGTTGTTGCAATTGAATCTGAGTTTGCCGTTCCCATGCCTTTCTTCATGGTCACATGTAGAAAATGTGGAGGTGCTAAACCCGGGAATCAGGCTGCTCCAAACCATATATATGGCAATTGTTGTACTGTATTTATATCAAATGCCGAAATTTGCGAACTGCTCCCTTTTCCATATTCAAACATAGTTTAACTCTTTAATAAAATCATTTTGCAAATATGAACAACAAAGTATTACTATCTATTCTCGTTGGCTTACTCGCTGTTTTCGCATTGTCCAGATTTATGAGTGGTGACGATAAAAGCTCCTTTGATCCGGAATTTATCAAAGTAGAGCAAAAAGCGGTGACCAAAGTGGTCCTTAGGACCAAAACAGACGAACAACAAGAAGCCATCCTGACTAAAACAGACAGTACCTGGACTATTACCAAAAACAGTAAAACTTATGCAGCCGACACTGATCAGGTGAACAACCTCCTGACCAACTTAGCCTCGGTCAACTCTGATTTCATTGCCGCCAAAAGCAAAGACAAATGGTCAGAATACGAACTAAACCCTGAGCAGGCCTCACACGTTACGGTCTATGGCGGCAATAAAGTGTTGACCGATTTTTATGTTGGCAAATTCTCGGTCAACCAGCAGGCTCAGCAAATTACTTCCTTTTTCAGACTGGCTGATAAAAATGACATTTATGCCGTGACTGGCATGGCAGGCATGATGTTGGGGCAAGGAAGCAACTCTTACCGCAACAAAAAAATACTCGATCTTGATATTTCTGATATTTCATCGCTCAACTACGAGGGAGATGCAAGCTATCAAGTCCGGAAAAGCAACGGACAATGGACCATGAACGGTGACGTCCCACTGGACTCTGCCAAAGTGCAAAATTTCCTGATGAACCTCCGTACCATGTCCGGGGACACCTTCGCTGACTTTGATGAAAAGCAGAGCAATGGAGAATTACTGAAAAAGCTGACGATCAGCGGAAACAGTTTGACGGCTCCGGTCGTGGTGAGGTGTTGGAAAAATGAATCCGGGGAAAAGCCATTCGTCATTCAGTCCAGCCAATATCCGGACGCATATTTCTCCAGCGATTCGACCAGACTATTTACCAGACTGTTTAAGCCCGTACAAGATTGGTGATAGCGAAAGACAATACCGGACGGGGGCGCTGCAAGACTCATTACCGCCCCTGCCTTATTCTACTGCAGCAATTGTCCTGCGTATTTGTTTGTAGTGACGATGGAAATGGCCATTGAAAAACATCAACATACCAGAAAAGGTCATACGCCCGGCAAAGGCATGGCGATAGGTTAGTTTTTGTGCCCAATCATCCGGCACGGAATCGAGGAACTGTTTCATCTCAAAGCGGACAGCCCGCCAATCGGCTACCACCCCGGCAAAGGTAGCGTTAGGATCAAACTGGTTTTCGCCTACAACTGCCGGAGCTTTTACTTTGATCGGAAGGTGAAGAAAAAGGTGAAGCCGGAGTTTGCGGTAATGGTCGGCCAGCCCGGCATTTTTCAGGCTATCCGGATAACTGGTCTTTTTCTTTACGTATGCCATTGATCCTTTTTCAGCAATCATGAGATGCTGCAGCACTTCCAGAACAGACCAGGCGTTTGGCGAAGGTTTTTTGCTCAAAAGCTCTTCCGGATACACTGAAAGTTCGGCAATCAGTGACTCAAGGTCGCTCTCAATGATCCTGAATGTTGATTCCAGTGATTTGTGCATTTATTCTGTTTTTTTAGCCCGTATCATTTCTCGCTTGCCCGGAGGTCCCTTCAATGTTTTGACTTCAAATCCAATGGCTTTGAGTGTTCGTTTGAAATCACCTTTAGCACAGTAGGTAACAAGTACGCCACCTTTATCCAGAGCGCCGTACATTTTTTTTAAAATAGGCGCTTCCCAGAGCTCTGGTTGAATATTTGGGGCAAATGCATCGTAGTAAATGAGGTCAAATGTCGATTCAAAGGTTATTTCTTCGAAAGATTGCTTCTTTTTGGTAATAGCGAAATAATCAGCCAGTTGAACTGGCTCTTCCCATGGGCATTCATGCAATCGTTTGAAAAAGCAATTACCGTTGAACATTTGCAGCTTCTCGCAGTAATTCAACTTCTCCAGGACGTCCTGATCTACCGGGTATTTTTCAATGGCTGTATATTCTATCTTCAACCCGATGCTCCCGGCTTTCTGTTGGGTCAGCAATGCGTTCAGACCAGTACCAAAACCCATTTCAAGTATTTTTAACTCTTTTTTGGCGATGCACTTGTAGAATAAACCCTCTTTGATAAAAACATGTGCACTCTCTTGTAACGCACCATATTTTGAGTGATAGGTAACGCCGAAACGCTCAGATAAAAGTGTTGAGGATCCATCTCTTGATTCAAAAACTATCCACATTTTCTATTTGGTTTAATTCGCCTGGCGAATGGGCCCGGGCCCTGACCCGGGTAGTTCTCTAAATTGTTTTCCTTAATTACGTTCTCCTCTAAGTATCAACTGCTAATCCGGGTGTGAGTATCATCCTGCTACTCTTCGCAACTTGATGATATTCAAGGCATGTAACAGCCTCAAAATAGGATAAACGGGGTCTAATTCAAACCAACGTTTGGCAAAATTAGGGCTGTTTGGATGTTTGTGATGATTGTTTTGAAATAATTCTCCCAACATTAAAAAATCGAAAGGGATAGAATTTTTTGAATCATCGCCATTGCCAAAATTTTGATACCCATATTTATGGCCACACCAGTTTACGACCGCTCCGTGAATTGGCCCCATCAGAAAATGAATGGGCAACAAAAGGTACATCCACCAGGCCGTCGCAAAATATACATAGAAAATAGTGTACCCAATCACCCATAGCAGCCGGGAAAAATTACCGTAACCAAATTGGTCGAGACGGGGCCACTCTGGATAATTACCCAAAAACTTGGGAGATACCTTAATGGTCTTGTTGACCAATCCATGAAATATTTCTCGGGTATGGATCATCATACCCATAACATCTTTGAAGAAATGTGGAGAATGTGGGTCTTTTTCGGTGTCTGAATAGGCGTGGTGCATCCGATGCATGACGGCATAGGCACTTGGTGTCAAATAAGATGAACCTTGTGAGATGTATGTTAAAAAGTGAAACACCCGCTCCCACAATTTACTCATCGTGAACAGCTTGTGGGATGCATATCGGTGATGGAAGAAAGTTTGAAAAAATAAGGAAAGAAACCAATGAACTATGAAAAAAATTAAGATTGGCATTTGCTTGATTGAATGATTTGAGTATTAGTTACGCTTGATGATCCAGGGCTGTGGGCCGCACCGGCCCAAGACGAAAAGTAAAAGTACTTTTTAAGTAGGAAAAGTATACGCTGAAAGGCATGTATTACAGAAAAAAGACTTTAAAGTTTAGGTTGGTTGACTTTTTTTATCCCTTCGCTGTTATAATTTTTTTTTTAATGGGTCAAAGCTGTCTTCCTAAAGGTTTAATTCTCAACATATTATGAGTTCTTGTCATAATATTTTCTTTTTGGGTAGAAGAAAAATTAAAAATTGGAATAATGTTTGAAAATCCCTAT
This sequence comes from Saprospiraceae bacterium, assembly GCA_041600595.1. Classification (GTDB taxonomy): domain Bacteria; phylum Bacteroidota; class Bacteroidia; order Chitinophagales; family Saprospiraceae; genus UBA6168. Next base: position 6,549 of record JBFIJS010000150.1, read on the forward strand.
ATGTTTTCGACGCTATAAATCAGTTCTTTACAAATATTGTTTTTTTAAAATTATTTATTGGGAACTGAAACAAAAACAAACCAAAGCAAGTATTACCATTCACGAAAACCAAACATCTGAGCTGCACTAACGATCATCCCTGAACATATAAAAACAGTGGCAGCTCACTGGGTTGAAAAAAGGCTTTTCCCGGACCTGCCATTCAAAACCGCAAATTCATGAACGACCTCAATCGGAAGCTCATCTTAATCTCAACATCAGCACTGGCACTTACCGCATCAACAGGTTTTTTGGTGCAAACGGAGGCGTACAGCAAACTGAAATTAAAATACAATTCCTTAACAAAGGAAAACCAGGTTAACAAGATTAACCTGGAAGAACAAGCTAAAACGATTTACCAGTTAGGTGAGGTCATTAAAGTAAAGAATGACAGTATAACCATACTGAATCTGAAAATTGATGAACTGGTCGCTGAAACGATCCAACTAAAAGGAAAGATTAAGTCGCTCGATCAAAAAGTCCATCAAATGAGCGAGAAGGTCAACGACCTAACAAAACAAATCGGTACACTTGAAAAATCGAATAAGAGCTTTACAGCACGGATAAGCACGTTGGAAAATGAACGCAGCGAGCTGCTGAAAAAAATAGAGTCTCTGGACAAAAAGCGTACACAGGAAAAATTGCAACTGGAAGAGAAAAAAGAAAAAGCAGAAGAGCATAACAGAGCCAGAAAGCAACTGGAGTCGGAATTGGAAGGCAATAAAAAGCAGCGCCAACTGTTGAATGTCAGTCCACAAACCGTGGTTGATGAGCCCGTCATCGCTGCGCCGCCGGCACCAGTTAACCCAGGTATCGAAGATGAAAAAGAACGCATCATAGCTTCCCGCAAACAAATGCGGATGCGGGAAATTGTCATGGCCACCAATATTGACTTCAACTCGATCAGTGTCAGAGAAGAAAAAGGTGGAAAAGACCTTGATAAACTGAAAGGCGGAGAGTGGCGTTACACTATCATAAATTTTGATTTGATCAACCCTAAACCAGATGCCATTATTAAAGAAGAATTCATTTTGCAGGTGTTCGATACCGACAACCAACGGGTAGTTCCTTTCAACGAAAGCAACCCCGGGTTTCCCGACAGCAACATCGGAGCCACCGGCTACAAGTTCACCTACGAAGGAAATCCGGTTGAAATAGCTTATTTCAACAGCCAGCAAAAGAACAGTAAGAATTACGAAGTCCGTTTGTATTATGCAGGAAAAGGTTTCCTGCTTCCAATAAAAAACGGCACAACCCGGATCATAGAACAGGGACAGGTGAAGCAGTTTTGATATGATCCCCTAAACTTGGAAAGCCTTTATCTCAATAGAAGTTGTTTTTGGGCAGTGGCCGTTGGTCGCTGCCTTTTTTTTTGTCCCTTCGATCCTAAACTCAAAAACCAACCGGGCGCACCAACAAAGATGCCCTAAC
>JBFIJS010000151.1:0-8012 GCA_041600595.1 Saprospiraceae bacterium
TCGACCAATTCCTTGGCCTCCTGTAATTTATCTTCGTTGTCGGTTGGATTTAAGTTGAATGAGCTCAAGGCTCTACCTGCTTTACCCAATGCTTTTTTTGGATCTTCCTGAGAAATAGCGATGGATGAAATAAAAAATAATGCAAGTAAGCTAAAAAGCAATTTTTTCATGATTGAGTAATATTTTGTTCTTGATAAATTAGTAGTTCCAACGTACTGTTCCAAACTACCGGTTAATAGACTTAAAGTTTGTGTTTTTGCCACGGAATAAAGTGTTAAGATATCCTTGGCAATTTATTAAAATCAGTCTTCAGATTCTTCTGACGGTGGATTTTCTGCCACTTCACTTTCGGGGGTAGGAGTAACATTCCCGGTGGATTCCACATGTTCCATTTCTTCGTTTTCCTCCTCTTTTACCACTGCTACATCCGCTATCTGGTCGTCTTCGTCCACGCGGATCACTTTCACGCCCTGGGTTGCTCTACCCATCACCCTGATGTCGTTGACCGGCATACGGATCACAATTCCTGATTTGGTGGTGATCATCAGATCATCTTCCTCTTCAACGGCTTTGATCGCAATCACAGCCCCTGTTTTTGTACTGACGTTCATGGTTTTCACGCCTTTACCACCTCGGTTGGTGAGTCGGTAGTCAGCTACTTCAGAGCGTTTACCGTATCCTCTGTCAGATATGGCCAGGATAGTGAGAAGTTCTTCATCTTTTTCCACGACTGCCATGCCGACGGCAAAATCGTTTTCGTCATCCAGAGATATACCGCGGACACCGGTAGCGAGACGACCCATCGGCCTGACTTTCTCTTCGTGAAAACGAATGGCGTTGCCGGAGCGGGAGGCCAGGAATATTTCGTTGTCACCGTGGGTCAGCTTTGCTTCCAGGAGCATATCATCATCATTGATTGAGATAGCAATGATTCCCCCTTCCCGAGGTCGGGAGTAGGCGGAAACCTGGGTCTTTTTGACGACTCCCTGTTTGGTGCAAAACATGATGAAGTTATTGTCCAGGAACTCCTGATCCTTCAGGTCCTGGATAATGATATAGGCTTTGACACTATCTTCAGACGGGATAGACAGAATGTTTTGAATAAACCGGCCACCGGATGTTTTGGATGCTTCTGGTATTTGATAAACCCGAAGCCAGTGACATTGGCCTTTTTCAGTAAAAAACAAGAGGTAGTTGTGGTTGTTGGCCACAAACATGTGCTCGATAAAGTCTTCGTCCTTGGTTCGGCTGCCTCTGGCTCCGCGACCACCCCGGCTTTGTTGACGGTATTCTGCGACCGGAGTTCTTTTGATGTAACCGGCGTGAGAGATCGTAATAACGACTTGCTCATTAGGGATCAGGTCTTCCATGTTGATGTCGCCATCTTCGAAAGTAACCTCCGTGCGCCGTTCATCTCCATATCTTTCTTTTATTTCGATCAACTCGTCTTTGACAATTTTTCTCTGCAATTCTTCACTTTCGAGGATTGCCTTGTATTGAGCGATGAGCGCCTGCACTTCCTCGTACTCTTTTTTTACCTTTTCCCTTTCCAGGCCAGTCAGTTTCTGCAATCGCATGTCTAGGATTGCTTTGGCCTGAATTTCAGACAAGGCAAATTTTTCCATCAATCCCTCCCGCGCATCTTCAACAGTTCTGGAGGCTCTGATCAGAGCGATTATTTCGTCGAGATGATCCAGTGCGATCAGGTAACCCTCCAAGATATGAGCCCGTGCTTCGGCTTTTTTTAGATCAAACCTGGTTCTTCTGATGATGACTTCCAACCTGAATTTGATAAATTCTTCAATGATTTGTTTCAGGTTGAGCAACATGGGGCGCCCGCCGACCAGTGCTACGTTATTGACACCATAGGAGGATTGAAGAGGTGTTAACTTGTAGAGTTGGTTGAGGACAATATTGGCCATTGCATCCCTCTTAATTTCAACCACTACCCGAAGACCAGACCGGTCACTCTCATCCCTGACATCACTTATTCCTTCAACCTTTTTTTCATTTGCCAGTTCAGCGATCTTAGCCACCAGGTTGGCTTTGTTTACCTGATAAGGGATTTCAGAAATGATGATCGTTTCCCTGCCGGTGCTGGATGTTTCAATGATTGCCCTTCCTCTGACCACGACTCTTCCCCGGCCAGTTTCAAAGGCTTCTTTGACCCCGGAATAACCGTAGATGATCCCACCGGTTGGAAAATCTGGAGCAGTTATGTGTTTCATCAATCCCTCTGTGTCAATATCCGGGTCGTCGATCGTGGCGGTGATTCCGTTAACGACCTCGGTCAGGTTGTGCGGAAGCATATTCGTCGCCATACCAACGGCGATCCCGGAGGCTCCGTTGATGAGGAGGTTGGGGATTCGGGTTGGTAGTACGGTTGGCTCTTCCAGTGAATCATCAAAGTTGAGGGCAAAGTCGACCGTCTCTTTGTCGATGTCCATCAGAATTTCCCCGGCAATTCTGGACATCCGGGCCTCGGTGTATCGCATCGCAGCCGGACTGTCGCCGTCCATTGAGCCAAAGTTACCCTGGCCGTCCACAAGGGGATAGCGCAAAGACCAGTCCTGGGCCATCCTGACCATGGTGTCGTAAACGGAAGAGTCGCCGTGGGGGTGGTATTTACCCAAAACTTCACCGACAATACGAGCCGATTTTTTGTAAGACTTGTTGTAAGAAAGCCCCAGGTCTTCCATACCATACAAGACACGGCGATGTACCGGTTTTAGCCCATCCCTCACGTCGGGTAATGCTCTGGAAACGATGACCGACATTGAGTAATCAATGTAGGCTGATTTCATTTCGTCCTCAATGTTGATAGGGATGATTCTTTGTGCTGAATCCATTGATTTTTTTATGTTGTTTGGTGCAAAAAAATTGATCGCAAAAGTAAGAAAATCAAAGGGGATATGGTGCTTTAAAGGCAGGAAAATCAGCAGCTTTCAGCTCGGTTGGGTAAAGAGCTGGCGTAAGGGGTTTTTGAAGGATTAACTCCTTGTAAATCAACAATATGCAAGTCTGCAGAGCCACATTTTTTTCACTCAACAGCATGATCATGAGGAAAAGGTGATTAATTCTTGGAAAAAGTTTTCCACAAGGGGTTGTCATTCATCGTTGTGGAGCTGTTTGACGGGGTAGGGGGTTAAGGGTGGACGATCCATTGGTCAAACCGGTTCTTCAGGCATAACGGTCTCAATGTTAAACATTTCGAGAAGTTTGGAAAGGGTGGTTTTTAGGTCTTTCCTGTTAACAATAAAATCTAAAAAACCATGGTCGAGTAGAAATTCGGATGTTTGAAACCCTTCCGGTAAATCCTTCTTGATCGTTTCTTTCACGACTCTAGGACCGGCAAAACCGATCAATGCTTTTGGTTCGGCAAAATTTAAATCACCTAACATGGCAAAGGAAGCGGTCACACCGCCGGTAGTCGGGTCAGTCATCAGGGAGAAATAGGGGAGCCCGGCACGGGAAAGCTGGGTGAGTTTGGCTGATGTTTTAGCCATTTGCATCAGGGAAAAAGCAGCTTCCATCATTCTGGCACCACCAGATTTGGAAATGATCAGAAGGGGAGCGCGGTGTTCAATGCACTGGTCAATCGCTTTAGCAATTTTTGCCCCCACTACCGAACCCATTGATCCGCCAATAAAGGTGAAATCCATAGCTGCTACTACCAGCTTACGATTATTCAAGGTGCCTAATGCTACGGCGAGGGCATCGGAGAGGCCGGTTTTTTTCTTGGCTCCTTCCAGTCTTTCGACGTAAGGTTTCAGATCGGTGAAGGTCAACAGGTCCTTTGATTCAAATTCGCTGAAAACTTCCTGGTATTCGCCGTCAAAAATTAAGTCAAAGTAATCGTGAGAACCGATCCTGATGTGATAATCGCATTTCGGGCATTTGAAGAAATTGGTTTTGACTTCTTTCATGGTACTCATTTCGTTGCAATCCTTGCATTTGTACCACAACCCGTCCGGTGTTTCCTTTTTGTATTTGGTAGCCGTCTGAATCCCGTCCTTAAGTCTTTTAAACCAACCCATGCAGATGAAGTATTTATTAATTTAATGCCCTGATTTTTGGCAGTCACTCGATAGTTTTTAAGGATTTTGAGAGCAAAAGTAATAATACTCGGCAAATATGAAATTAAAATAAACCGATTACCTGTACCTGAACTCTTTGACAGTATTCACGAAAGTCTTTACGCCCTCCAGCGGGGTGTCGGGATAAACGCCATGACCCAGGTTTACGATGTGTTTGCTGCCAAAGGAATTGATAAGTTTTAATGTTTCGGAGCGGATAGCCTCCGGAGCGGCATATAGTTGAGCAGGGTCGAGGTTTCCCTGTAAAATTTTATCATCGCCGATCCAGGCCCTGCCCAGGTCTGGCCGGACCGTCCAGTCCAAGCCAACAGCTTGACAGTTTATTTTACCGATGTCTTCCAGGGCGAACCAGGCATCCTTTGCGAAGACGATTACTGGTATGTCCCCCAAGGCGTCGCAAATCCTGGATATGTAGGGTAAGGAAAATTGCTGGTAAAGTGCAGGAGACAAAACGCCGGCCCAGGAATCAAATAACTGGATTACGTCTACACCGGCCTCGATCTTCAATCGCAAATAAGCAATGATGGAGTCGGTTATCTTATCTAAAAGAGCTTTTGAAGCTTCGGGTTCCGTATAAAGAAACTTCCGTGCTTTGGAGAAAGTTTTACTCCCACCCCCTTCAATCATGTAAGCCATTAGTGTCCACGGAGCTCCGGAAAAGCCAATCAGAGGTACCCTGCCGTGCAGACCAGTTTTGGTCAATCGTACAGCATCATAGACGTATCCCAGTTTGGATGCGGCATCCGCCCCTGATGTCAGGGTTTTTATTCTGTCAGTCGATCTGATCGGATCAGGGAATGAAGGTCCCTTTTTCTCAACCATCTCATAGTCAAGCCCCATGGCCTCCGGTATGACCAGAATGTCAGAAAAAATAATGGCTGCATCCACCCCCAATTCGTCGACTGGCTGGATAGTTACCTCCGCTGCCAGTTCTGGGGTGGTGACCAGTTCGATGAAGCCAGACAGCTTGTTACGAATGGCTCTGTACTGAGGAAGGATTCTGCCTGCTTGACGCATTAACCATACCGGAGGTCGCTCCACCTTTTCAGCTCGCAGGGTGCGTAAGAATAAATCGTTTTCTATCTTCATACCGCAAACATAGGCAGCCTTCTGATTTTGACCGACAGAGACTTGTGAAATGACGAATATTTTACACAGGATTGCCAGGCCTAATGCGTTGGGCTCTCTTCACTCACCTCGGAGACAAGGCAAGTTTTCCCGGTAAAGCACCTTCGTTTTCACCTTGTTGTCAGCGGATTATATTCTGCTTTCCGCTACTCCCGTAAATTTCTTTGGATTTTTTGTTGTAAGCCAGGGCTGCTTCCTCCGGGGTATCGAACATACCTATATGTACAGATTTCCGGTTGATGGAAATGACGGCCCGAAAACGGTTGTTTTCCTGATAGACACCAGTGTATCCGGTTTTACTGCTCGTTTTCCTTTTTCTGCTCGATATGGACCTTGACCGGTATACCAGATTTTCCAAACGACAATCTAATTTGTTACCGTTTTTAGCCCCCACCAGGTTGTTCTCTTTGGATTTAGTGTCGGATAAATACTTTTCAGCGATGAGTTTGTGCAGGTAGATGGTCTCTGTCTTGAAGGTACCATCATTTTTCTTCCAGGTTTTTTGAAAGACTGCACAGCCGCTGGAATGTTTTCTTAAGTTGTTAACGAAGTTTACTTTTTTCAAATAGGAATCTGAAGTGAGCCATTCGTAAACATGGTCGTCTAACAGGACGTTGTCGTCCGCATTTTTGAGTTTTACTTTGTAAAGCACGTTTTGATGATTTTTGTTGTTGTTGTTGTTGTTAAATCTTTCTTGTTTCCATTCTTATGTGATAAATGGTTCCGGGGAATGATGGAAAAGTTTGTCTGATAAGTTGGTCGAATACACTAACATGCAAAGGGTGAGAGAACCCGGATTCTAACAAGCGTTCTTAGCTGGTTTTCAGGGAATTTTATGTGCTGTTAAATGCACTTACATTATTCCTTACGATAAGGCGGGCGCAAAGCTAATAAATGCTCTGGCATTATTTCATCAGTGATGACTTTTTTCAGCAGGCTCATTTTTGGTCGTAGAGAACGTAACGACTGGTGTCAGGAGTGCTTTCAATTGGTAGCCTTATCGCTATGTGAGCCAACTTTTTGCATCGAAAGATCAGGTAGAGGGAGCGATTAGCTGCAGACTGCGTAATTATATTGTAAAGTTACATAAATATATTCAAAAAATGCCAACCAGACAACTCATCTGATCAGCAATTAAGTGTAATAATTCATTTAAGTGGTTTAGTTGTTATGATAAAAACTGCTTTCCCGACAGAAAATTCAGAGAGGATCGGTTACAGGACAGGTGTATGATTTGCCGGTTATGAAAGTGGATTCTGGCGGGTATTTTATTTCATGTAGGTTTAAATCCCTGTTACCAGGTTACTCTTTCGAAATTCAACCAGAATAATAGGCTGTAAAAGCGGCGGGCTATCGGTTGGACAGCCGCTCAGCGCAAGAGAGGACTAAGAGGCGGCGTCGTTACTAATCGATGTCGCCCCTTAGAACCAATTGGGGTGTCGCCACGAGTGAGCAAATGGCCCGGCGATTGAACCGGCAGGTATTCAATGACCACACCTGCAAGTGTGAAAGACAGTTGCAGTCGGGCTAGTGTCCTGTTGTGCAGAATCAGATAACCTTATCTGCGCAAGAGGTGCTGGCAAATGCATCTGGCTTTGCTTTAAACACAAAGCCCATACTTAAAATATACCCCATAGCCTCTCTAAGGGCAGTGTTAGACTGAAAAGAAGGGTCTGTGTTAATGTCTGCGTGTACTTCCAGTTCGACCTCGTATTTGTCGAGCAAGTCGCATAAAGCATAGGCAATTTCAATGGACTTCGCTACTTCCATGATCATCCTTTCCTTAATTCCCATTTTTTGCTCCATTCTGGAATTATGGATGAACATAAAGCCGCCTTTTTGTTCTCGTACAAACACAATCACCGTGGCGAACTCAACCATCCCGCCCTTCACCTGAGAATCGGAGCCGATGCAGATCTTAAGTCGGTGCCCATTGTTTTTTTCACGGACTATGGCTTCCTCAACGGCATCTTTGATGGGCAGATCAATTTTTTTTCCGTTCAGTCTTCTCCAGTTTTCCATTTTTCAAGTTTTTAGATATGAGAAAATAAATTTGTTATTCTCCGGGCTGAGAGCATAGTTTTTATGAGTGAACTGCTCCAACATTTTATGATAACCTTGATTCTTTTTAGCTAAGAATCATTACCGTCCGGTAAAAAGTTCAGGCCGGCCCCTACAATCATGGGTCGTTGCTATTTCTCTCAAAATCAATTACTTGTGTCTTTAACCTGATCCTTTTCCTAGCTAAAACCTGTCCAAAGGTAATTCTTTGCCAGTCATTTCTATTTTGGAAAATTCAAATTAATCAAAAGTTAATGTAAGGGTGGGTGCTATTTAACGGAAGTAAATGTCTTCTGGGTTTCAAAAATGAAATTTTATTTCGGTGAGCGTTGCGTGTGATTCGTGGTTCGGTTACTGGTATTTATCCTGCCCATTGCTAAGGGTGGGCTGGGTGAGTTCATTTCTTTACGGTTGGATACTTATTTTAGATGTTATGCGAATACCCTAAAACCGGTGAAAGTGCAGAGAGAGATTTGCTTTCAGTCGGGAATATGGAAGAACCCTCAAGCTGGCCCGCAACATCACTTAAAACGGATCGCTTTCACAGGGCTGATCCTGGTGACCAACCAGGAGGGAATGGTCATAAAGAGCATAATGACCACAACAGCACCGAGATTGAGCAGAGCTACCGCCCAAAAATTTAGTTCTACCGGAGCTGTGGACAGGTAGTAATTTTCTTCAGAAAGCTGGATCAGGCCTGTTGTTTCCTGCAAAATGCAAAATCCA
>JBFIJS010000152.1:0-7989 GCA_041600595.1 Saprospiraceae bacterium
CAGCGCCTGATCCGCTACGTCATGGAGATGGATCCTGATCATGAGGTGCACCTGTTCTCCACCGGGCAGGCGTGTTTGCAGCAATTGAGCCTGCAACCCGACATCATCTCCCTGGATTTCACCCTGCCCGATATGTCCGGCAGTGAGGTGTTGCAAAAAATAAAGGCATTTAACAAGGAAATCGGGGTCATCATCTTGTCGGGTCAGCAGGATATCCGCACGGCAGTCACCCTGTTGAAAGAAGGAGCTTATGACTACATTTCAAAGGACAACGAGACCAAGGAGCGTCTGCTCAATTCGCTCAACCACATCAAAAACCATATTCAGCTGAAAGACGAGGTGGACACGCTCAAGGCCCAGCTGAACGCCAGGTACGAGTTTGGAAAAACGATTGCCGGCAACAGCAAGCCTATGCAGCAGGTTTTCCGGCTCATGGAGAAGGCCGTCAAATCCAATATCACCATTTCGATCACCGGGGAAACGGGTACCGGCAAGGAACTGGTTGCCAAATCCATTCACCATAACTCAGGGCGGCGCAAGGGGCCGTTTGTGGCCGTCAACATGAGTGCCATCCCCCGGGAATTGGTGGAGAGCGAGTTGTTTGGTTTCGAAAAAGGTGCTTTCACCGGAGCCGCTGCCCGCAAAAAAGGACAGTTTGAGCTGGCCGATGGCGGTACTTTATTTTTGGATGAAATAGCGGAAATGGATCTGAACCTGCAGGCCAAGTTGCTGCGGGCTTTTCAGGAACGGGAAGTGATGAGGGTAGGGGGAGACCGCCCCATTCCCTACGATGCCCGGATCATCATTTCGACGCATAAAAACCTGGCAGAGGAGGTTCGGAAGGGCAATTTCCGGGAGGACCTGTACTATCGGCTGCTCGGCCTGAACATTGCCCTGCCACCACTACGGGAAAGGGACAACGACATTTTGCTGCTGGCCAACACCTTCTTGTCCGAATTTTCCAAACAAAACAGTCTGGGGAAAATCAGTTTTTCCAAAATAGCTAAAAATAAATTGCTGCAATATCATTACCCGGGCAATGTGCGGGAACTCAAAGCCGTCGTCGAACTGGCAGCCGTGCTGGCTTCGGACGGGATCATCGAGGCGGAGGATATTCAGTTCAGCAGCGTGCACCAGGAATCAACTTTTTTGCAGGAAGAACTGACCCTGGAAGAATATAAAACCCGGATCATTCATTATTTTCTGGAAAAATACAACAACGACGTGCTACTGGTAGCGAATAAGCTAAGTATCGGAAAGTCAACTATTTACAGAATGTTGAAAAATGAAAACTGAGTGATGAATGGTTTTTTAACTCCAAAATCACCAGGGCATTCTGCACAAAATAACCCGGCAAAAAATTGACTTATGCTTTTAGAAAACGCAACAAACGAATCGCTTGGCAGGGGCCTGGATGCCCTGGGCCTTTCGGATGACGAAACCGTGATGGTCCTGCTGGCTGAACGAACCGCCGGGGATGTGTCTTCCATCATCCGTTTTTTCAACGATCGGTCCGTTCCGTTTTTTGGCGGGTTATTTCCCGGCCTGGTACACGGTGCGGAGCAATTGGTAGAAGGCTGTATTCTGAAGAAATTCAAAACGGTGATTCCGCCCGTGCTGGTAACCAATCTGTCGGGGAAGAAGCTGGACGGTCTGGAAGAGTTGCAGGTGCCCGACTCGGCCGAAAAAATGACCACCATCATCTTGCTGGACGGACTGACCTCCCATATCAATTATTTTCTGGAGGGCCTGAACGACAGTATCGGCGACCGCGTCAACTTTATTGGCGGTGGAGCCGGTTCAGGTTCGTTGCAGCAGCGCCAATGCCTGTTTAATAACCGGGGCTTTTTTAAAGATGCGGCCATTTGTTGCGTCGTGAAGAGCCGGTCTAACCTGGGGGTCCGGCACGGCTGGAAAAAACTGGCCGGACCACTCGTAGCCACCGCTACCGAAGGCCCGAAAATCATCCAATTAAACTGGCAAAATGCGTTTGAGGTCTATAAATCGTACATGGAAGAGGATAGTGGCAAAGAGGTCAACCGGGATAATTTTCTGTCTTGCACCAAAGACTATCCCTTCGGTATTTTCAGGGAAAATGCCGACGAAATCGTACGCGACCCCATCGGCGTAAACCAAAAAGGAGAAGTGACCTGCATCGGGGAAGTGCCCGCCAATACGGTATTGCATATTCTGAAAAGCACCCCCGAGTTGTTGATCGAGGCGGCGAGCGAGGCCATGAAAGAGTGCCGGGCCGACAATGGTGCCACCTTCGGGCCCGAAGCCACTTTTGTGGTTGATTGTATCACCCGACCGTCGGCGCTGGGCAACCGGTTCGCCGAAGAACTGGATGCCGTTCGCAGCCAACTGGAAATCCAACACCACGAACAGGAACCTTTTGGTATCTTGAGCCTGGGAGAAATATCCTCGTATGGCGAGGGGTTACTGGAGTTTTTTAATAAAACCATCGTCGTAGGGACTTTTTATCCCTGATGCAGCCGGACTTTTTTATCTGACTGGTCCCCGGATACACAGCGGCAGGAAATACCGGCCCGCTGAAAACGGATCAAATGACCGTTTAATTTTTTCATCGCTATCCGCCAATGACAGACAACATCAAAATAATTCAGGACATCTGCCTGCTGTACGAACTGTCCCTTTCTGTGGGCAGCTCATTGGATGCCCGTGAAAACTGCAAGCAGTTTCTGCATACCCTCATCAGCCGGAAAAGCCTGAATTTTGCTTCCGTCTGGATTCACCGGGACGACCGGGACGATGGCCGCCGGTGTGAGCTGTTTTTTATTACGCCTTCCTATCGGGCCGAGCAGACGGTTTTGCGTTATTCAAGCCCGGTTTTATCCGAGCTTGAGAGAAAGCCATATTTCTCCGTTTGCAGCCATGAGTCCGGCTTTGCCAATGCAGTGGCGGAAAAAAAAGTAGATAAGGGTGCTTATGCCATTTTCCGGCTGGGAAGAATCGGTTTTTTAAAATTATTTTCCGCTACCAAACAGGATGGTTTTGATGCGATTGAAATGGCCCAGTTGAAAAACGTGATCGACAAGTTTTCCATCTCGTTGGAAGGCTGTCTGGCCCATGCTCAGTTGAAGGATGAGATCATCAACCGCCAGATCGCTCAGGTCCGCCTGACCAACCTGATCACCAACCTCCAGGCCGGTGTTTTGCTGGAAAATGAAAACCGGGAAATTATTCTGACGAACAATCAATTTTGCAAAATCTTCAATATTCCTTTTTCTCCGGAACAAATGGTCGGGCAGGACTGCAGCCAGGCAGCCGAACACTCAAAACATTTATTCAAAGAGCCGGAAAAATTTGTCGCAGGGATCAATGAGTTGTTAAATAATCAGGTCTTAGTAGTGGGGGAAACCCTGGAAATGGCCGACGGCAGAATCCTGGAAAGAGACTATGTGCCCATCTTGTCCGGCAACGTGTACCTGGGGCACCAATGGCAATACCGGGATGTGACCGAAACCCGGCGGATCCAGAAAGCCATTTTGGAAAGTGAAGAAAAATACCGGGGAATTATTGAAAACATGGAGCTGGGACTGCTAGAAGTAGACGCCCAGCACACGATCCTGCGGCCTTACAAGCATTTCTGCGATATGCTGGGGTACACAGCCGAAGAGCTGATTGGGCAAAATGCGCTGGAGCTTTTTGTCACCGAGGAATTTCACGAGAAAATGTTTGAACAGGACGCCCTGCGGGCAAAAGGGAAATCGGATGTGTACGAAGTGCAGCTAAAAAGAAAGGACGGCTCCTTGCTCTGGGCCATCATCAGCGGAGCCCCCATCCGGGATCGAAACGGCCAGGTGGTCGGCTCTATTGGTGTGCATTACGATATCACCGAGCGAAAAAAGCTGGAAACAGATCTGGCCAATGCCAAACGCGTTGCCGACCAGGCCAGGCTGGCCGAAAGGCAGTTTCTAGCCAATATGAGCCACGAAATACGCACCCCGATGAGCACCGTCATCGGCATGATGCACCTCCTCTACGAAACCAACCCCACCGCTTCCCAAAAAGAATACCTCGATAGTCTGCGCTTCTCTGCCGATAGCCTGATGGGCATCATTGACAACGTACTCGACCTGTCGAAAATAGAAGCGGGAGAACTCGGATTTGAAGAAAGAGAGTTCGACCTGGAAAGGCTCCTGCACTCGCTGCAACGCACTTACCAATTGAAAATCAGGGACAAAGACGTTGACGTTGTGCTGGACTTCGACCCGGCCATCGAGAACCTGGTCGGGGGCGATCCGACCCGTTTGAGCCAGGTTTTTAATAACCTGCTCAGCAATGCGAGTAAGTTCACAGAACAGGGCTTTATCAAGATCGAGGCGAAATTGACAAACAAAGTCCGTGGAAAGTATTTTATAATGTTCACGGTGCAAGACACGGGAATCGGCATTCCGCAGGAAAAAACAAAAGAGATCTTCCAGAACTTTAAACAGGCGGATATCCACATTGCCAGGAAGTATGGTGGCACCGGACTTGGGTTGACGATTGTAAAACAACTCATCGAAATGCAGGGAGGGCACATCCGGGTGGAAAGCCAGCCCGGGGAAGGAGCTGCGTTTATTTTTTCCCTGCCCCTTATCGATACGGGAATCAGGGCCGGGATGAAAGGAAAAATAGCTGCGGTGGCACAGTCGGATCAAAGGTTGTTTTTGAAAAAGCTGGATGTCCTGGTGGCCGAGGATAACTGGATGAACCAACGGCTTATTACCAAGCTGCTGCAAAATTGGGGCTGTCGCTTTGAAATTGCTCCGAACGGGGTAGAAGTACTGATGCTCAGCCTGGGGAAAAAATATGACCTGATTCTGATGGACATTAATATGCCGGAAATGGATGGGGTAGAGGCGGCCCGCCTCATCCGTAGCAATGATCAGAACCCTAATCAGTACACACCGGTCATTGCCCTGACGGCAGCGGCCCTGCAAGAGGAAAAAAGACGAGCCCTGGCGGCGGGCATGAATGATTTTCTTACCCGGCCATTTTCTCCGGAAACCCTTGTAAATAGTGTGGCCAGTGTGTTGAAGCAGCAACGGCCCGACCCCGGGGCAGCCTGTCCGGACGAAGCCCCGGCCATTAAGATCGACCTGCGGTACCTGTTCGATCTCAGTAATGGCGATCGCGCCTTCGTACGGGACATGTTGGATGCTTTTGTCCTGGAAGTGCCCTCCATCGTGCAAAAACTGCAACAAGCTATCGGTACGGAAGACTGGGTAGAAACGGGCAAAATCGTTCACAAGTTAAAATCAAATTTTATGATGCTCGGCATGGTTCCCCAGCAAAAAATGACCATTGAAATAGAAGAACTAGTGCAGTCTGGTTCCTTCAACAAAAAGGTACTGGCGGAAAAAGTACGATGGCTGCTTGATTGCCTGCAGCGGGCCGTTCCCGTTACTGAAGAGTGGAAAGCGCTGCTGCGCACTCCCCGCTGATGACTCCCTCGCCTTCCTGCGTCTCAGAATTTGCTTTTTTCCGATATAGGGATTTGTTTTCCCAATATGGGAATATTGCTTTTTAATTTAATTGTGTAAATGATTAAAAAACAATGAATTGTGCTTAATTGACTGGTTGGCATTTTTATGGAGCAGTAGAAGGCAGTGATAATGGAAAATTAACGTCCGCTTCAGTTTTTGTACAGTGTAGTCAGTTTGATGGCTGCCTGAAAAAATGGGTCGGGCCATCCTTTCTTAAGTTTTCATTTTCCAAAAAAATTGGTAGGACAAAACCGGATATTCTGTAACCCGGTGCAACGGAGTTTTCACCTAAAACCCTTTTCTCCCGCATGGTGCAGGCAGCTGGATTATGGTCGGGACATTTTACCCTTTAATTGCATCCGTTGATTGGGTTTTCTTAAAATGCCTTTGAAGATTTCATTGGTTTGTGAAACAACATGTGCCCCTGTTCAAGAACCTGTTTGGCCGTTTCTTCTACCAACTAAGTCCTTTTGATTTTAGGCAACGGCTGCTTGACAGAAGGTTTTTTATGATAGTGGTTCTTGGACAGCGGGCTTTGTTTGACATTTCTTTCTCCGATTGAAGGAGGTGCACCAGTTAATGTGGTGTGTTTTTCCCCATGGTAAACCTGGCGAGACAACTGATTGTATGAAGAGAATTACACAAACCGACATGCAAATAAACATTATCACTACAATCTTTGGTTGCAGGGCGATTCCACAACTAAAATGCCTGGTTTGATTTATCCGGTTTGGATAAGACACAGATTTCAAGGTCTGTTGAATGCGCCCTGCGTCTTTTTAGCTCTCCTTTCCCCGTCAGCAACCAAGCTGAATCGCTACCAAATGATACGTTCTGAAAATTAAAACCCGTGTGACGGAAACCCGGAGACGCAGTTCATAGTCTGCCCTTCCGTTGATTGGTTACCAAACAAAAAATACGGGGAATGGCGCATCGCAATGCGTGGTTTTGATTCGCTTGAACACAATGACGAAGCGGGAACGAAGAATCTTATAGTTTCTTAATTTGCCTCGCAAGTACTATTGTCTCTGCCCAAACAAAGCAAGCGGATTTTTTTAAACCCGGGGCGTCCTGTAGATACAGTTCGCCGGCGGTGTGTCCATTCCTTTTCCTCTATTCTTTCCCAACCTGCCCTGCCAATATACCCGTCTGAGAGAGTGAATAAAAATCACTTCGACTTATGACTCAAAAAATTACCCTTTTTATTTTCCTCTTTTTATCAACTGTTTGTGCCGCTCAGGACCTTGATTTTCCGGTCAACCAGGCTATCTGGAAAGAAGTACAGATCACGATCAGCGGGCCCGTTACCCAGCATGTGGCGCTGTGTGGTGATACGCTGCTGAACGGTCAAAACTATAGCCAGGTCCGCAACCTGGAAGTGGATGATACGCTCGGTATCACTTCTTCAACGTATGTCGGCGGACTGCGGCAGGCCAATGGTCTCGTTTACTTTTATGCCGACTTCCTGAGCAGTGAGATTTTACTGTATGACTTCGGTTTGGAAACAAACGAACAGATCACGCTGACCATGCCTTTTTCCAACGAAACCGTCATCCGGACAGTGGATAGTACCAAATTCGAGATGCTCGCCGGGAAGATGCGCAAAGTCATTTATTTTAAAAATTCCGCACCCAACTGCATTTTTCAGCCGGAGCAGTGGATAGAGGGGATTGGCAGTAGTTATGGCCTGTTATGGCGAGCCTTCGATCCATGCCTGCTGGCGGATGCCGGTAACCAATTGCTGTGTTTCCAACAGGAAAACGAGTATTTGAATCTGACTATGATCGAATGTTTTTTACCGGAGCAAAACGATTGTGTATTGGTCAGTTCTTCGGAAACAGTGATCCGTCACATTTTCCCCTTAAAAATATTCCCTAACCCGGCTTTGCAAACCATTACCCTCCATGACGATGGCCGCAGCTTACCCCCGGGCGGGAAGGCTGTCGTGTACAATGCAATGGGCGAAACGGTCTTGACAAAAAGGAACCGCCCGGAGGGGACGGTGTCTCTTCAGGTAAGCTGCTTACCGGTTGGAATTTATTACGTACAACTGACGGATGCGGAAGGCAGGCCGGTAGCCCGGGGAAGTTTCATAAAAGGTTGAGTTGGAATATTTGCCGAAGGCTACACCCTGATTCGAATACCATCATACCGGCTGCCTGCACAGGGCCGGTTTACCTCAGTTTTCGAAATAGTTGGTTGGTGAAAAAGAGGGTAGGAGGCGTTTGGGAGCAATATTCTGACCGTCAGCTATTGCTCTCTTCGACTTTGTCCGGCCGGGTAAGGAGAATGATCGCAATGATCGCCGTAACGAGTATAATCAGGTCGTTCATAATTGGCTTCGATTTGTTGAAAACAATAAAGTGTGCTCAACTTGTTAATGTCCTTACAAACCCTGATTGTTCAGAAAACAGCCCGAAACTACTGAAAAAAAGCACCCGTCCTGCGGTTTTAAATGCCACTCAAATGCCCCAGCACCATGGAGGCAAAAGTC
>JBFIJS010000153.1:0-7984 GCA_041600595.1 Saprospiraceae bacterium
GGACAGTGCTTCATTCGTTGTGGCAAGCGCCGCTGGTTGCGTTGTTGCTTGCCGCCTACCTCCTGGGGTGGCAAAAAACAGATTCACGACGACGGTATCTGGCCGGTTGTGTGGCCATGGGCAGTACGCTGTTGTTTTCCATCATCACCTTTTTGATATTGTGGGAAAACACCGGCGCTACGAGCGGCGTCGCACTGCCAGGCCCCGAAGCGAACCAAATGCCGGCTGCGCCTTATTTCCCCGAAAATTCACCGTCCTCCTTTATTGGTTATTTCAACCAAAACATGCCCCTCGTCGTTACGGCCTGGCTGATGGGAATGGTGTTTTTTCTCCTGAAAACGATGGGTGGTCTCCTGTATGTCCAGCGTTTGAAAACCCGCTATTTATCATCGGTACCGGAGCCGTGGCAGGTTGCCCTGCGTCAGATAAAGGCTTCGCTCGGAATTTCCGGAAATGTAAAATTGGCGGCCTCCGGACTGGTTAAAGCCCCTGTCGTAGCCGGCTGGTGGAAGCCCGTTATCCTGATGCCGGTGGCGGCGATCAACAACCTGACCACGGAGCAGGTGGAGGCGATACTGGCGCACGAGTTGGCGCACATTGCCCGTCATGATTTCCTGTTCAATGTATTGCAAGCCATTATCGAAGCCATATTTTATTTCAACCCTGCTGTCTGGTGGATGTCCGCCCATGTGCGTACAGAACGTGAAAACTGC
The DNA here is from genome assembly GCA_041600595.1 of Saprospiraceae bacterium. Taxonomy (GTDB): domain Bacteria; phylum Bacteroidota; class Bacteroidia; order Chitinophagales; family Saprospiraceae; genus UBA6168. Next base: position 714 of record JBFIJS010000153.1, read on the forward strand.
TGCGATGATCTCGCCGTGGCGGTTTGCGGCAACTCCATTGTGTACGCCCGGGCACTGGTGTCGCTCCAGGAGATGCAACAGGCAAATCCGGGGCTGGCACTTTCATTTGCAAAGAATAAAACCCAGTTATTCTCCCGCATTCAGCGGATATTAAAATCACCTGATAAAAAATCTAATGCTATGGAAAAAATTTCAGCAACAATCCTTTTGCTATCCGTGGTAGTCATGCTGTCGATGCAGGCCGAGTCTGCCATTGCGACCCATTCCAACCTCGGAGAAAAAGCCCCTTTTGGTCAGGAACTGACCTCTGCCCCTTCGCCGACCGACACCATTCCCGAAACAATGCGCATACCCGGCGCCGGACACTTGAAAATTGTTAAAAAGAACGGTGACGTGATCGAAATGGAATTGGACAACGGCAGCATGAAAAACGTAAAACTCAACGGCGTCGCAGTTCCTGAGGAAAACTACCCCGACTACCAGCTCGAAAAAATCCCCGGTGACGAAATTGAATCAGTCGATATCTCCAAAGCCAACCGCGACGGAAAAAGTGAACGCCCCCGGGGCAATCTCCACCTTAAAAAGTCGATCAACGGGGAAGATGTTGAAATCAAAATGAACAACGGCCAGGTCAGGTACCTCGAAATTGATGGTCGGGTCATCGACCAGGCCGACTACCCCAGGCACAATGCCCTGATCGACGAAATGGTCAGCAGTACCCCGCCGGCACCGCCCGCGCCTCCTGCACCGCCACGGCCGGAACAGCCGGCACGGGCACCCAAAGTCCCCATGCCTCCCAGCCCGGTACCAGCGGTAAAAGCACCACCAGTACCGCCGGCACCACCGGCTCGCACCCGTACCATCACGACCGAAAAGCATGGGAAAAGCATGACCATCGTTATAGAAAATGGAACGGGAGAAGAGCCCGTCGAAATTGAAATCGAAAACCACCGCAAAGGAGACGTGACCATCAACGGCAATGCCATAAAAGGACTTAAAAATGGTGACCAAACGGTCATCAAAGAAAGAATCAAGCCTGACCAGCCGACCCGTTTTTTTTACGATGACGCCAATGGCCGTACTTTCTGGTTTCCCGAAACCCCCGATATCGGCGACATTCCCTTCCCCGAGGCCGTGGCACCACTTGGGTTGGCACACATTTTCGAGCGGGAAAACGATTTTGCTTTCCCGGAAGCAGACAGAGCCAGAGCACTGCGTCATCGTGAACGGGCGGAACGGGAAAAAGCACGGAGCAAGGGCTTAGCCGACGCTAATAGTGCACGCAGCCAGGAGCTGATGCAAAGACTGGCCGAAAGAGAGGTGCGGGAAATGGAACGCGCCCACGAGCGTTTACAAGAAATGGAAAAACAACAGCAAAGGCTTTTTCAACAACTCGAAAAAGCCGAACTGCTCCGCCCGGACAACAACCAGCTGCCGGAAAAAAGGGAAAAGGGAATCCTGGCTGACGATGAACAGCGGATGCTGCAAAGAGAGCAACAGCTCAAACAACTTCACGAGAAAATGGCGGCCAAACAAAAGGCACTGGAAGCATTAATGAGCCTTAGCGAACAGGAGGCACTGGCAAAGCAATTGCTGGAAGTACAGAAACTGCAAGCGGAACTGGAGCGGCTCAATAGCAAAATCGATACTTACCGGCTTAGCACCCCGCTCCGGGATGAATACCGGGGTGCACAATAACAACATCTTCCGTTTTTAATACAATAACAGCCCCGGCATTTTAACGATTGCCGGGGCTTTCTTTTCAGCCGTATTTTTCTCCGGACAAATTTTGTAACCCGATCCATTCCGCGTACCTTGGCTTTCCGAACAAATATGAAAAGCCATTTTTACCAGCAGCTTTTTTGCGTTTAAAATTGCCTTGAAAAAGTAATTAAAAGCATCGCATCTTTCTCAGTAAAAAAAGGCTTTTCCCGGGAAAATTTTAGTTGAACAATTATGAGAAACTCAATCCTTTTTACATCCGATCTTTCTGCTATGGTAGTAGTCGATTCCCAAAACGGTGACCACCGCTTATCTATTGGAAAACGCGGCGTGCTGCTTTCCATTCTCGGTACCGACGTTGTCGCCTCAGAGGTGCCGGCCAACCTCGATGGCCATATCTCTTCTTTGCTGCGAGGAAAAAAACCATTTTTTGAATTCGATTTGGGAGATGAAGCCAAAAACCAGCTTTGCATCACCTACAACGGAGGAAGCAATACCGTTTTTATCATTGGAATCACAGATGTTGTGCTGGAGCATGCCGTCCCTACCGAAGTGCCTGCCGACAAGGTAAAAACGGTTGGTGTTAAATTGAAGAAAAAGCCCGAAGAAGGCCTTGCCTCGAATGAAGTATTACTTGCCCGGCTCGAATCGGAAAGAGGGATCGGAAGCAAAAAGAAGATTTGTTTTTACCTCGTTTCGGCTCCTAATTCCAGGTTGGCTATTAATACCTGATCGCAGGCAGCCACCATTCACCGGCATAAATTATTTTGCCATCAGGTTTTTTCCAGCCATATCGTCAGCTCATCCACACCAAGTGGTATGTCGGACGCAGGTTGTCCTTTCATACTATTTAAAAATAATTTAAATTCATTTTTGGCTTGTTTCATTTCGGAAATGGGCGCATTAAAAATTTGTTTCAAATAAACGTTCAGCACCAAATACTCGAACCTGTCTTTTGCCAGGCCCAATGATTTATAATACCGGTTGGTCGCTCGTATTTCAGCATCTGCTTTGTCAAAATCACCAATTTCATAGTAGGCGATTACCCGGTAAATCCGCAATATCCGGTGCACATCTTCCCGTCCACTTCCTTTGAGGTTCTTGGCCGAAAAATCAACCCAGTAAATACAATTTTCATAATCCTGCACCAGAAAATAAACGGTTATAATATTTCCGATCAACGCCAGCGATTTTGTCAGTTTAAATCGCTTTAATTCCTCAATAATCTCCGGGAGAATTTTTTCCGCTTTTTTAAATTCATTTTGATTCAGCAAGTGTAAAAGGCGGGAGAGAGACAGCGTCCGGAATATTAATTTTTGGTTGTGGTAACTCAGGCTTGGTTTCTCCCTGCTCAGTTTATCGATCCACTCCTCCGCCACATGGTAAAATTCTTTTTTCTTGTAAGAAGCATTCACCAGATTCAGCACATTAATAATGTACCGGTAGTATTCTTCTTCCTGCAGTGCCGGGTAACTATCCCACCATTTGGCAGATTTTAAATAGTTTTCGTGCACCTTATCCAGGTCGCCAAGCAAAGTATAATAAACTGCTTTGCACAGATAAAACCTCCTCTCGGCCTGTGGTAATTCAGGCTTGTTTTTTTCAGCCAGTAAATCAATGGGCAATCTTTCGTGCAAAGCTTCAATGCTATCCCGGTCTTTTAAATAAAACTCACGGTACACCTCCAATCCTAACCGGTAATACAGATCATGGTATTTCATTTCCTCATCAATGGCCGCCAGGGTAGCCAGGCGTTCATTGTTCAGGGTTTCCAAATGTTCCAATGTCACTTTCGAGCGCCGGTCAAAAATCGAGACCTGTTCTTCTTTGTTGATTTCCAGCAATGTAAAATGATCCTCTAATTCCCTCGCCATCGCTTTTGCCTCGGCGATGCGGCCCGTCGACTGCTCGTACAGTCCCCGCTCGTACAAAAACCGGGCATCCATCAGGCGCTCCTTGACCTGGGCGGCTTTGGAGGAGGCACTGCGATAATCACGCATGCTGCGCAAAATAGCTTCGTATAAATAGGCTTTGTCGGAGGGGAGGTTTTTGGGAAATTTTTTCTTTAGCTTTTCTTCGTCAAATTCTTCCATTTTCCCGAGCACTTCAAACAAGGTCAGGTAACGGCTGGCACTGCGGCCACTTTTTTTGGCATCGAGAACAAAATACCGCTTCTCTGATTTGGACATCGCCTTGATGAGGTTGAACAGGTCTTCTCTGTTTCGCATTGTTTTTTAAGCTTTGATACCTTTTAATTATATTTTCTTTAATTTTTCTTTCATGCAAGTGGGCCGGAGGATTCATCTAGCTTTGAGGCATGAGACTGCTCGGCCCAACGGGATTTTAAGGGGCGGCGTATTTATCTTTATTAAAAATTGCTGTTAAAAGTGGGGCGTAAAAACGACCGGACAATTAGTTTTCAGCTATACCGGGCAGGTAAATTCGGGAGATTAAACTTTTTTTGGTGAAATTAAAAAAATATTTAACGTGTTAGAAACTTCATTTGATTAGAGTATTACACAGTATTTATTACACAAGCCCTTTCTCGTTTACAAATTAAAATATTTCATAAACTATTGACTTACTGCATTTATCAAAATTTAATTTTTACAAATTATTAATCTGCAATTTTCACTTCCTGTACAAAAAAGCTGCGTAGAAACTTGATCTGCAAAGAAAAATGGATTGCCGGCGCCGGCACCTGCCCCTAAATTTGTATCATCAAACGAAATCAATCAAAGGATTGACAGAAAATAAAACAAGTTGACAGAATACAGGGACGAAGAAGACAGGTAGCATTCACGGCATGAACAAACATACTACGGGTACTAAACCGCCCGGGCGAATCTTACAGTAAAGGCTTTCGACTACCAACAATCATTCGTACCATTTTACCAAGACGAATAACCGTGATTGGTTCCGGGAACAGGATCACCACTCCTATTTCCACCGCGAACAAACCCTCACGGCATCCAGTGGTATTCATTTGGCTTTTGCCATTGTATCACCCTGGGACCGAAGCGGTTATAAGTAGTTATTTTCTGTTAACGGGTTTGCCGGTTTACACTTGGCGAACCCATTTTTGGACAAAACGAAAAACTGATATAACACTGATTTTTCCACAAAAAAACCGGTGACGCCATCTTCCTGAAGAGGGCCCACCACGAGCAATCTGTTCCTAAAATGTAATCGTTTTTTTCATGAGATTTAGGAACGTTCGGCTGCCCAGGCAGTCGAACTATCTCTGAAAAGAAGGCGTGACAGTTGAAAGCAACGGCGCTGCATAAAAAACAAAACAGCCAGATGGCCCAACCGGCTATCCGGGACATGGAGAGAAAGGGAAGATCCCTTGACAGGAGCATTCGGCTAAATGGCAAAAGATAAAGGCTGAACAAAGGGCGCCAACATACCCAGGCTCATCGGCATCTGCCCATTAACCAGAATGATCCGGGCCTGTGGGGAGGCGCTCAAATCCGGTTAACGCCCGGAGCAGACATACCTGCAGGCAGATGCTCCTGTCCTTCCCGATATCAGTGGAAGATGGAATGTGGAAGAAAATGATTTGAAAAAAAAGGTAAGCATGACCGCCGCAGCTAATAAAAGCTGCCCCAGACCAGCGGACACATCGCTGACTAAAGATTTATATTGGGTGTTCTCATAGTGTGTGGGCTGCTCCTGTACCGAACGAGGTATTTCGGAGCGGTTTAAAATTCCAGGGTTTGTCGGGCTTCGGTCCGGCAAACCCTTTTTCTTTTTCGGTTATACTATTTGGCCAGGGCTTCTTTCAGAGCTACCGCATTGGGGTAATGGGAGTGCTCGCGGTCATTGCTGATCCGGTTCAGTAAATCGGTAAACTCCGGACCTTTATACCCCAACGCCAGATAGGTCAGGGCCAGCCGCCACTCGGCCTCGTGTACATCCAGTATCGGCTCCCCTTGCCGGATAACGGACTGGAATGACGTAACGGCCTCACTGTAATCTTTTTTCAGAAAATATGCTTCGCCCTGCAACAACCGGGCACTGGTAACAAAATTGCTGTCCGTAATATTTCCCAATAAATCAACCGCCCGGTCGTACTCCTTATTCTGCAGGGCCTGCAACGCCGGCAACAAGGTGGCCGGCAGGCCACTGGTGTTGGAACGGTTGGTGATCGAAGTTTCGTCAAAATAGCGGCTGGCCAGCGCCGCATCGTCCGGCCCTTTCCCGAGCCAAAACCAGACAAAGAATCCGGCAAGGAGCAAAGCACAGGCAGCAGCGGCATATTGCAGGAAACGTCTTCTCGCAGCCAGGGAAACCACTTTTGCTTCCTGTTGTCCGGCACCGGAGCGTTCTTCTTTCCAGGAATCAAGGTTTGCCTTCAGTTCCTGTTGGGCCAGGAGTTCCATTGCCCGGTGTTCCAGTTTATGCAGGGCCAGGTCGGCTGCGAGTTCTTTGTTTTCAGCCATTTCGTCTTCGACGGCCTTTTTTTCGGCTTCGCTCATGCGGCCAAACAGGTAATCCTCGATCCGGTCAAAGTTTTTGTCGCTGTGCTTCATTTTCTAAAGATTTAGGATGTTTGATAAAACAGGGTTATTGATAATGGCTTCCCGCATCCGGTTTCGGCAACGATAAACGGCTTTTTTTGCCTGGTCTTTGTTGGCCAGGCCCCTGGCAGCCGCCAGTTGATCCATTGTCATATTTTTAAAATAATAGCCGATGAGGGCTTCCCGGCAATTTTCGGACATTTCCTTCAGGACACTAAAAAGGGCATTGTCCCTTTTTTTCTCTTCGTCGTCGAGTTCTCTGAGTTCAATGCCCGGCAGGTGTCCGTCCTCATCCATTTTTTTCAAATCATGATCCTGTATCGTCTCCCGCCACTCGATCCGTTCGACCTTTTTATTAGCGTCCCGGATAAGGTTGCGGCAAATAGCGAGCAGGAAAGTTGTCACTTTACTTTCACCCTTAAAATTCCCTTTGCGGATGATGCTGTCCAGCAGGATAATTCCTTCCTGTAAAATATCATCCGGCGTCTTTCTCGTCAGGTTGTAATCACCGACCATGGCTTTTATTTTATTCAGGACGACCGGGTCGTTGTAAAGGGTTTTTAAGGCGCGGTTTCGTTTATGAATATCGTCACCGGCGATGTACCTTACGAGCTCTTCGTTTTCCAATTTTAGGGTTTTCATAATTTAGTGGAAATTTTACTGGTGCGGTGCCCAATTATTTTGAATCATGTTTGAACGATTGGGTAAATTTAGTACGACCAAGAGAATAACATCACGATGAGGCTTATTTTATTGACCCTCTGCTCACTTTTCAATCTGCTGCAAACTGCCGTCAGCCAAGATGCCCCTCCTGCCCGAATGACCAGTGGTCAATTTGAAGCAGCGATGGAAGAAGCACGTCACCTCGCCCGAAGTGGCCACATTGACGAGGCCAGTGCCCGGTGCGGAGAACTTCGCCGGCAGCTCGACACCCTGAGTCAACGCGCCGAATATGCTTCCCTGCTGACGCTGGAAGGCACCATTGCACGGGCGGGTGGAGAGGTGCAACGGGCCATCGCTTTTCAC
>JBFIJS010000154.1:0-7975 GCA_041600595.1 Saprospiraceae bacterium
CTACAGAAATGGTTAGGGTTTGTTGGGCGGTGCGGATTCGCTTTGGTCGTTAAAACGAAACTTTCGTTTTCCCAGATTAAGTTTATGTTAATTCATCCTTAAAAAGGAATGGCTTGTCTAAGAATTGACCTATTTTTGTCTAAACAACTCTACTTTTGCCTCGTTTCTAAAGAAATTTTTTATGGAAACAGTACGAAAAAATAAATCCGAATGAAAAAGTCACATCTCCGCAACATTTCCTGGGCCCTTCTCCTGAGCATTAGTCTGTCAGCTTATCTGTATTTGATCAATGAGCCAACCGAGCAGTATCAGGATTATTATGTCGAACAATCAACTCCTGAGTCGGAAGAATTGGATGTTGAAAACAACTGGTTGCTTCTGCCTGATGTCGCCCTCGTCAAAGAAATTATCCAGATGACGAGAATGATCTTGCACGGTCATTAATCATTTTTATCTCTCTACAGATACGAGCGTTTTCCGATCAGCCTTTTTGCTTTTTCCATATCCATCTGGGTCTTGATCAAAACCCCCAATCCTTCTTTTGCATCAATTTTCTCCAATGCGGCGGATGTGGAAAAGGACTTTAAGTATTTCAGCCAATTCAACAACTCCCGCGTGGAAGGCGCTCGTTCCAGTCCTAAATTTCTCAACTGATAAAAAAGGTCGATACTCTTATCCACCAGTGCTTCGTCGGCATCGGGGAAATGCTTTCGCAGAATCTGCTCCATCATATCCGGCTCGGGAAAACTAATGTAATGGTATATACACCTGCCCTTGAAGGCAGTTGGAAGTTCCTGTTCCCGGTTACTTGTAATCACGATGGCCGGCATATCCTCTTCGCTCACCGTAATCTCTTTACCAGATTCGGGTAAAATAAACTTGCGATGGCTCAGTGCAAACAACAAATCGTTGGGAAACTCCCTAGGGGCTTTGTCAATTTCATCGATCAATAAGACTGAATTTGGATGACTGTATGATTTTGCTCCGGGCCCTAACAATACATAATCGTCGAGGACCTCCGTGCTCCGGCCACCACTTTTCAACGGTTCAAGCCCTTTTTCCATTCGCTGGGCATTAAGCACCTCTATCTGAGAATCCCTTAAATACTTAACGTGATCAAACTTTGCCACAAACTGCTCAACGGTACTTTTCGAACCAACCGGATAAATAAACAAATCGAGGTTTTGCTCTTTAGCAAACTGAATCGGTAATTCAGTTTTACCAGTACCTGGCTCCCCTTCAATCAGTAAAGGCATACCCAGTACCCTGGCCATGTGAAATGCCTGAGCCAATTCTGCATCGCAGAGGTAGCGATCCGATCCCGTCCATATATTGGTAATTGCCATGTTGTTTTTTTAGTTTTTATTAAATTCCGAACTCTGTAATTTAAATTTTCTTTAATTTTTCTTTCTTGCAAGTGGGCCGGAAGATTCATCTCGCTTTGAGGAATAAGAATGCCCGGCCCAATAGGATTTTAAGGGGGAAAAAATGCCATTCTCAAAGACACTACTCTGGTGACAATGCCTGACACAGCAGTGCAAACCTAAAGCCCTGAAAGAGGGATGTGGTAATTAACAGTAAAAAAAGTTAAAGGTTAAAAGGAAATCATTATTGATTAAAACAACGGGAGGCACACAAAACTCGCAGGCCAAACAATGGAGCTGTAAAAATTGACAGGAGAGGCCTGGTTTAAAACCCGGCCGTGCAGTAACGATTGTTCAAAAGGGGAAGTCGTTCTCTTCTTCCTCTTCTTCCTGCGAAATATCCGCGTCTGACTCCGACAGGTTTTCGAGGATCATCCCCAGTAATTCGTCGGCAACTTCCAGGGCATATAAAAACTCTTCCTGCTCTTCTTCATCCATTTCTTCTTCAAAGAGCAATTCCGGATCTTTTTCAAATTTCCGCCAGTCTTCACCATACTTTTTCTTCAAGTCCCGCAGGCGCATTTCTTCTTCAAACAAGGCTTCTTCTTCCGGCGTCATGTCGTGGTAGGGATCCAGCCCCTGCGAGCGGACGTATTCTTCCCACAAGGCAATATCATGTTTAGTAGTTTCATCCATTTCCCGGCACTGGCAAGTTGATCCGTCAGGCAGAAACGGGCAGGGTTTGCCTTCCGTATATTGGCAAATGTGGACGTCTCCTCCTTCCTCCGGGTGGTAATAGATCGGTTCTCCCTGCATTTCCCGTAAAAATGCTGTGTATTGCTGCCGGGCAGGCAGATTGAAGGGCATTTCCCAGTGTAACAACCAGGCAGACCAAAGGTCATCTATTGCTTCTACCAGCTCAATAACCTGTAAGTTCGTCAGTCTGTTTTCAGGTGGAAATGCTTCGGGGGGAAGGCCGATCAGGTCACTGATTTTGACCAGTCGCAGTGGGATGTCCAACGATTCATCTTCGTCGGAAAAACCGTCGTTCCAGCCACTCGCAGCGGGGACAGGAGCTTGCTCGATCAAAGCTTCTATGTCGGACAGGAGGTATTGGAGGTACTTTTGCATTTATAGTGTTGTGCGATTAAAAGAACACGGTGATAAATGTAGGGAAAAAATCGATTCTGCAGCATTTTTTTAAAAAAACCTTCATGCTGAGTTAAAAAAGGTGCGTTTTACCTGCCTCCTGCCGGGTGTAAAGGCCCCTTTGAGTATCGTTCAATCCCTTCCTTCCGCTCAAGTGATCCGCAACACTATTTTTCCCTGGTTCTGGTTGGCTTCCATGTAGGCATGTGCTTCCTGTACCTGTTGCCAATCAAAAACCGAGTCAATGACCGGCCTCATTTTTCCGGCAGCTAAAGCGGGCAGCCCATGTTTTTTAAAATCCCTGACCAGGGCTGACTTGTATTCCAGCGATCTCGCCCTCAGCGTAGATCCCATCACTTTTAAACGCTTGAAGATAACCGGACGCAAATCCAGTGACTCTAATTTGGTTCCGCCCAAAAAACCCAGCATCACCATCCGGCCGTCGGCGGCCAGTACGCTCAGGTTTTTTTCGAAATAGGGAGCCCCAATGAAATCAATGACGACATGAACGCCATCCGGGCAACGTTGGCGTACCTTTTCCGCAAATTCCTCCAGCCGGTAATCGATGCAGTGATTCGCCCCCAGTTTCGTGCAGAGGTTATGTTTACCAGCTGATGCTGTAACGATGACATCTGCGCCTTTCAGCGCAGCGATTTGAATGGCAGCAGTACCAACGCCACTGGCCCCGGCATGCACCAGAATGGTCTCCCCGCCCTGCAAATCAGCCAGCCACACGATTGCCTGCCAGGCGGTCAGGAAGGCTTCGGCCAGGCCGGCCGCTTCTTCAAAACTTATCTTTTCCGGAATTTGGAGCAGCAGGTCTTTGTGTACTTTCGCATACGCCGCGTAACCACCTCCTGCCAACAGTGCAAAAACCCGGTCGCCAACGGCCCACTCCGTAACCGCTTTCCCGACCGCTGCCACCTCGCCCGATACTTCCAGCCCGATAATATCGCTTTCTCCGGGCGGTGGGGGATACAAACCCTTCCGCTGTAAAATGTCGGCGCGATTGAGCGCTGCGGCCTTTACCTGTACCAGCACTTCCTCATCCTTGATGAGGGGCGTCGGCGCTTCACCGAGGTAAAGCTCACCGACGCCTCCATATTTTTTAAGTAAAATCGCTTTCATGGATCATTCGTATTTCCCGCAAATGGCACGGAGCAAAACACGAAGTTTTTGGATTACGGGTATGGTTGAAATCAACGTTGTACCGAAAATTTTTCTGAAACAGAAAAACGATCGCTTCGCAAATTCAACACATAAACCCCATTGGGCATGTTGTTCAATTCCAGCCGCATTTGGTGATGACCAGACTTGTAGAACTGGTCTGCCAGCACCGACTTCCATTTTTTACCTTGCAAATCCGCTATTTCCATCGTCACCTTCCCGGCTGTTGCCAGTGAAAAGCCAATGGTAATTTCAGTGTTGGCCGGATTGGGATAAACAGGATAGAGCCTGTCTTTGGTAAAATGCAGGTTTAAATCTTCTACGGCTGTCGGCTCATCAGACAAAATGATGTCTTCATCCCCGGGCATGTAATTGACATAAACCAATGGAAGATAGTACATTTCATCTTCCGTACCCAGCCCCCACCCTACGGTTTGCGGGGGATTATTGGGGTTATACGGATTGCTGGAAGTATTGTCGTAGGTGGCATAAGCGTGGATCTTTGTACCGGGCGTCAGCACCTGAAATCTTTCGAAAAAATAGAGATTTTGCCAGTTGAAATCCCAGTCTTCGATCTTGATCAAATTGGTGGTATCGCCCTGCGGAGAAACCGCAAAAACCCTCCAGTCCTTCCCCAGCAGGTGGCTGTGCGGAAAAATACCCATCAGACTGATCTTTGTCGGAACCGTGTAAACACCGTGAAAGGTTTTTACCGTTTCGGGCTGCATGATGAAAGGGCCATTGGTGAGGGTATTCCCGAATGGCAGCATGATTTCCTCTTTGACAATCCGGTTTATCGTTTCTCCGGGATCGGCAAAAAATATGTTAACCGTGGAAGAGTCGCTTTGGGTCGTAGCGATCGGCGCATAATGCATCTGTACCAGCAAATCGGACCCCGCCGGCAATCTTGCTCCGATACCATTGTAAAATTTGCGGGGCCGCGCCCCCGGCACATAAGCTGCCGGAAACTGCTCCGCTCCGTTTACACCAAAATCACCAAAACTTGGGAAGCCATACTCGGGTGTTTGAGCATCCTTGATCTGACCGACTCCCGTTTCATCCACTGCGTAGAGCGAGTGATGAACGATGTTGGGATTTCCGGGGCGCATTTCGATAGCCTTGATCATTTTATCTTCCGTTAAACCTGTCGGTAAAACAATGATCTGGTATTGGTCAGACAGGTCGCCTTCATGGATGTAGGGCCGTTCAAAGGTAAGCACCAGATCGGGCACGCCAATTTGTGAGCCGGTTGGAAAAACCGGCGGGTCCGGCTCCAGAGCCGGGTCGCCCTGAGGTGTTCCGGCGGCTACCCAGTCTTTAATCAGCTGAATTTCATCATCAGTCAGCCCCCGCTCTCCGACAAATGTGGAAAAATCACGGTCGGCAGGCCAGGGTGGCATGTATTTGATGCTGGTGGTGTACTCGATCATACTGGCCCAGGTTTTTACCTCATCGTACTTTGTCAGGGCCATTGGTCCAATCTCACCGCTCCGGTGACAAAAGGTACAGTTATCGTAGATGATCGGCGCAATGTGTTCACTGTAAGTCACTTGCGCCAGCAAAGGGCAAATGGCAAGCGCAAAAAATGCAAGAAAAGAAGTCAATCGTTTTTTCATCAGGTCATTATGGTTTAGTGTAAAAAAAATCATTTGTTAACTTTTTTAATCACCTCGGGGAAAAGGTTTTCACAGCACGACGCATCATCATTGGTCTGTTTGTTCGGGTTCCACTTTAGCAGGTTGTTCCCCCGGATTACACATTTTTAAATTTTTCATCATCCCGCTGACCGGGGTAATGATACATCCCACGGCATCCGTTTTATACGGGGAAATTGGTTGGCCATTTTGCAAACCGGTAAGTACCTCTTCCAACTCAGCAGTGGTGGTGATCGTTCGTCTTTTACCTACCCGGAAAAAGGTGTTGTCAATACGGCCCTGATACAGTACCTTTTTTTCATCTTCAGCAAAAACAACAACTTCCGGTGTGACCGCCACCGAAAATTCATTCATTTTCCTTTGCAGGTGATCCAGTTTCAATGGAAATGGCAAGGCATACTTTTCCTGAAACTTCGCTATTTTTTCCAGGGAAGAAGAAGGATTGGGAAAAAGACCGACAAATGTTATTTTCTCGCTTGCATACTCCTGATGCAACCGTTTGATTAACAAGGTGTATTGCTGGGAAATAATGCACTCTTCACCTAAAAAAAGGTAAACCGTAAACCCGGTCGGACCGGGCCCCTGCGGGTTTGCCCTGAGAATATTGGTCAGAGGCAGCAACAGCATTAAAAATAATGAGAACTTCAATTTCATCTGTCGTTGAATTGTGAACCATCGTTTCCGGAAAACCAGGCAGCGCCCGTGGTCACCAAGCACCAAATACATTTAATTAATAGGTGACCAGATTATCGTACACAACCACTTTGGTCCATTTGTCTTTATGGTCCTCCACAAACTTTAAATGAATGGGATCCACCTGATACGCATCCTGTCCGGCAACATCATCGAAGTGATTGATAAGAGCAAAGCTGTAAGAATTATCTACCACGCCCCGTTCTTCCGTGGGGGCAGGAGGGCCGATATAGCACGCTTTGATATGCTTGATGGAACGCAGGGATTGCACCCCTTGCAAGAAAGCAGCTTTTTCCTCTTCCGTCAAATCTGCTTTCAACCAGAAAAAGACCGTATGAATCAGGCCAGGTTGCGTGGTCTGTTCGGTTGCGGCAGCTTCTGATTTGGCCGTTGCATCTGCTAATTGTTTTTCCATGTCTTGAATTTTTGATTGCATTTCCGTTCCGTCGTTACAGGCGAAAAATGCCAGGCAGAACAAAGCAAAAGTCAGGTTTTTCATTTTGTACTATTTTTTAAAGTGCATTTCGTAAAACGAATGGTTCGAAACAAGTCATGCCAATCCCATTGTTTTGATGCAGCAAAAGGTGAGAAAAAGTCATGATGACATGCAAGTGATTTCCGATTTACAAAAATTTGTTGACCGGAAGAATGGCTAAGATAGGCGATCTGACACTTCTGCATTGAATTTTGGGAATGATTTATTTTTTAGAACTTCGTTCATTAACTTTACCGGCAAAACAATCCTGAGAAGAAGTATGGACTCCACTAAGAACCCTCAACTTGAGTTGGCTTACGACTTTGTTTGCAACACCGACAAAAACATTTTCCTGACGGGAAAAGCCGGCACCGGCAAAACGACCTTCCTCCACCGGATAAAAAAGGAGGCGATCAAACGAATGGTCGTCGTGGCTCCGACCGGAGTGGCGGCTATCAACGCCGGCGGCATGACTATTCACTCCTTTTTCCAGTTGCCTTTTGGCCCGCAGATTCCCGGGGCCACAAATGCAGAAACCCGTCAGCGGAAATTCAACAAGAAAAAAATAGGCTTGATAAAAAGCCTCGACCTGCTGGTGATTGATGAAATCAGTATGGTGCGGGCGGACTTGCTGGACGGAATCGACCAGGTTCTGCGCCGCTACCGGGACTTTGCCCAGCCTTTTGGCGGGGTGCAGTTGCTGATGATCGGCGATTTAAACCAGCTGCCACCCGTCGTCAAACAGGAGGAGTGGGCCCTGTTGCGGCCTCATTACCAAACGGCCTATTTTTTCGGAAGTCAGGCCCTGCAAAAATCCGACCCGGTCACCATCGAACTGAAACATATATACCGCCAATCCGATGAGCAATTCATCCGGTTGCTGAACAAGGTACGGGACAATCAAATCGACCAGCAAGTTTTATCGGTTTTGAACAGCCGGTACCGCCCCGATTTCCAGCCGGTGAAAGAAGATGGCTACATCACGCTGACGGCCCATAATGCTACCGCCCAGCGCATCAATCAGGAGCGGCTGTCGTCGCTGAAAGAACAAACCTACCAATTCAAAGCCCGGATCACCGGCGATTTTCCCAGCCATGCCTACCCTACCGACGAAGTACTGGAATTGAAAAAAGGGGCTCAGGTAATGTTTGTTAAAAATGATCCTTCTTACGAGAAATTCTTTTACAATGGAAAAATCGGGCAAATAACCCGTTTTGAGGACGAGACCATTTATGTAAAATGCCCCGATGATGCCGCAGAAATAGCAGTTACTACCCTGGAATGGAACAATGTAAAATACAAACTCAACGAAAACACCAAGGAAGTTGAGGAAGATAAAATCGGCTCTTTTGTTCAATACCCCTTAAAACTGGCCTGGGCCATCACCATCCACAAAAGCCAGGGGCTGACTTTCGAACGGGCCATCATTGATGCACAGGCCGCCTTTGCGCACGGTCAGGTTTATGTCGCCC